>JALVJP010000063.1 GCA_027028225.1 Candidatus Parcubacteria bacterium | reverse complement strand
TGCAGAGGAATACCAAAATCGTTACGGAGTTGATGGGGTGATGATCGGGAGAGGAGTGTTTGGAGCACCATGGCTCTTTGATCGAGAGAAACGACTTGCTCCAAAGACGATTGAGGAGCGTCTCCATATTCTCCTCGAACACACACAACTCTTTGTGAAGTATTTTCCTCGAAAGAACTTTCAGATTATGAAGAAGCACTACAAAGCGTATGTGAATGGATTCGATGGAGCGAAAGAACTCCGTATACGACTTATGGATGCAGATAGTGTGGAAGAGGTAGAGCAAATTATTGAGCAATTTCTTAATGAAAGGGGGCGAGAGTGAGCTAGTTCGAATCTCTGTTTTGGGTAGTCTATATGGAATAGAAAAGCGGGCTGGTGCGTAGGTTACGCACCCGCCCGCTCTTTCAAAATCTGTTCTATTTTCCTCTCCGCAATCAATTTTATCTCACCAACCCTCTCACTCTTTACCGCTATTTGAACTACCTCTTTCACGATCGTGAAAAAGGTAGTTCACTATGTTATCGGTGGTACCACTTTTGCTCTTTCACCCTAGGTGGTTAGTGAAAGTAAATGCGCACCCACTTTAAGTTGTAGAATAGAACAAAACTGCAAAAGTGGTGTCACCCCAGGAAATCCAAATACTATAGACGACTCTGTTACTAACTAAAGCAAAAACTTTTGTCTTAACCACATCTCTCTACAAAACAAACAAAATCCCTTGACACCACCACCAAAACCCTCTACACTTGACGCATATGAAATTCAATCCTGAAAAGGGGAAACCGAACAAGGAAACAAAAAAGGAGAGAAAAGGGTTCGTGAAGCGAGCAGTTTTGTTTTTGAAGGAAATAGTCCGTATTCCAGAATATATCAATAAGAGAAACTTACTTCTTGAATATTGTTGTGATAATTTTTCACATTTCAAGGCACTTTATCAACTATTTGACGAATATGAAAAGAATAAATTAAAGGAAGATAAAAAGTTTCAAGATAAATTGAAGTCTTTTGTTGTACATCAAATTGATTCTGCTTTGGATATACCAAAAGAATATATTGCTTTTTTAGATAAAGAATTTATTCGCGAGAGATTAAGACATAAGATTATGGAACTTGTCGCAGAAGGGTATGAGATAAAAAGATACTCTTATCTATTAGATGAGAAAATGATTAAATTTTTAAAAAATGATGAAGAGTTTCAAGAGAAGTTAAAATTTGGAATTATGAAACGTATGGAGTGGGGATGGTCTTTCCCAGATTTATATGTTCGTCTTGCGAGTAAAAAAACGTTACAAGAAGCATTAAGGACTGGGATTATAGAATTCTTCACGAAGAATAAACATAAAGATGAACACATTCCGTCCTACTCCTATTACCTCGATTTTGCAGATGATGAAACACGTAAGGAAATAACAATGTATGAGATTGCAAAATATATAAGAAATGGATGGCATGTTCATAAAGCTCAAATCAATTACATAGGGAAAGAAGCATTTCAAAAAGTTCTAAAACTCGGAAACAAACAACGAATCGAATCAGGATACTCCCTCAAAGACTCACTCCCCTTAATGAACGAAGAAACGAAAAAACGTTTCCTCAACGAACTCACCCCAGAAGCAAAACGAGAACTCACCACAGACCTCATCACCTCCTTCTTCAACAACAGCGAGAAAGTAAGGAGAACAGTAGAACACCTCATCAAAGAGAAAACGAATGAGGAAATCGAACAGATCCTCTTCGACAAGACAGAGTTAGCAATGGGAATCAAACTCCACACAGAGGAGGGAAGTCCATATGGAGACTTCCTCAAAAGCACAGGAGGCTTCCATGCACACGGACAAGATACAACATGGGTAGCAAACCCATTACCCAACCAAAAAGCAACAGAACTTGCATTTGAAGTCTTAGAGAAACTCAAAGAAGAATCAGGATACGAAGGAGACTATGGATACATTCAAACAACCTTTCCAAAGCGTTTAGAGAATGAGTACGCATCCATTGCGACCATCGTTCACCTGTTCACAAAGGACTACTTTGAAACGAAGGAAGGAATAGATAGACTCATCACTCATAATCAAGATACGAAAGGAGTTACCATCTACGACGCAGGAAGAGTCATCACAGACAGATACACGGTTCCCAACGAAGAAGGAGAAGTTACCGTTCCCTCATGGGAAGGAAGAACCGATGTCTTACTCTCCGACACCCTCAACGATGTGAAAAACATCAGAACGGTGATGACCCTCCTCGTCCACGCTTCAGAAGATCATCTCGCATTCTCTTCTCTTGGAAAGCAATTCATTCAAGAGGTAAAAGACATCCTCAACACTTCTTCTCACATTGATGTGAATGAAATCACAAACACTATCACTTTCGTAGGAGAGAGAGTAAATCCACAGCAACTCGGTCCCTTCCTCTCACAGATTGCAGCAATGAGAGAAGATCTCAACCAACGCTACGCAAACTACGAAAAAGGAAGAAGCTACCTCAACTCTCTCGAAGAGGGGACAGAAGACTACGAAGAAGCATTCCACTCACTTGAGAAACTCTACCACGACCTCATCTCTCACTCTTCTTACAAACTCAGAGAACTTATCACATCCTACAGAGAGAAGATGTTCTCTAAAGGATACTTCCATGAACTTCATGGATGGAAAGATGAACATGAGAGAACAAAGTTAAAGAAAGTGGTAGGGGAACAAGTAGAGAGAATAAAAGAGGATGGAATAATCTTGAATTAGAGGGCGATTGCTCTTTTTTTCTTTGGACCATTCTCCTACTTCAAACAGTACACATCATCCTAACATCTCAGATGTGATTCAGGATCCAGAAGAGCGACGGTGCATTCGCACTGCCGCCTCCCAGAGAAACTGCAAGGCAGTTTCTCTGTCATTCCCGTGAAAGCGGGAATCCAGGATACTCTACAAAACATACAAAGTGTTTCCGTTCTGGATTCCGCATCAAGTGCGGAATGACAGGTGAGGAGTGCAGTTCAAAATTTCATTCAAGTCAAAATTTGCATGAAGTTAATAAATTTACTACAATATACGGTGTATGAATGAGAAAGAAACAAAACTTCACTTCTTCTACAGTCCAGAAGATTTTCGTGGAGAACAACCGGGAATTGCAAAGCCGGAAAGGAGAAGAAAGGAAAAAGGAGTTCCTGAAAGAATTGAACCACCCGTTCCTCCTCGTCAACCAGAGCCACAACCGACAGAACCTGAAAGAGTTCCGGAGAAAGTTCCTGAACATGAAACGGTAGAAATCTAAAAGATGAAAAGCACCTTTGAGGTGCTTTTTGTTTTCTTTTCCTTATTTCGTTATATACTCACAACTATGACACAGCAAAATTATGGGAAAATACATCCGCTTTCACAGACAATTCGCGATGTGACGAAGATTTTTGTGGAGATGGGGTTTGAGATTGCTTCTGGGCCACAACGGGAAGATCAGTGGCACAATTTTGACGCGCTCAATGTTCCGCAAGATCACCCTGCGAGGGATATGCAGGATACCTTCTTCCTTGAGGAGAAAGACGAACAAGGGAGGAATAAGGTGTTGAGAACACATACCTCATCGGTACAAATTCGTTTTATGGAAACTTTCCTTAAAGAGGGGAGAGAGCTTCCATTTAAAATTATCGCACCGGGGAGAGTCTTCCGTCAGGAAGCGACTGACCGCACCCACGAGGCGCAGTTTCATCAACTCGAAGGACTTGTGGTTGGAGAAGGAATCTCGCTTGCGCACCTCAAGGGAGCACTTGAACACTTTCTTCATACTTTCTACGGTCGCCCCATCGAATTTCGTTTCCGTCCTGGATACTTTCCTTTCGTGGAACCGGGAATAGAAATTGATTTGAAGTTTGAGGAAAGGTGGATGGAAGTGCTTGGTGCTGGAATGGTACATCCGAATGTATTAAAGAATGTAGGGATTGACCCGCAACGCTATAGTGGTTTTGCGTTCGGACTTGGAATTGATCGCCTCACAATGATGAAGTATGGAATTGATGACATTCGATTCTTTTATCAAGGAGAC
>JALVJP010000062.1 GCA_027028225.1 Candidatus Parcubacteria bacterium | reverse complement strand
CATACAACGACAAGGACTTTCCCACAACGAAGAAGAAAATCGTATTTCTCAACTTCGACTCTTTCCTATATCTCCTACCACATAAAAACGCCCTGGGGTCTTGCCCCAGGGTAGTTTACAATTAAGAAGAAAAATCAACTTTTACAGCCTCTCTCTCTTTTGCGTTTTCTTCAAGTTCAAAGAAATCACGCTTCGAGAATCCAAAACTTTTCGCAATGAGGTTTGTAGGAAAACTCATAATCATGGTGTTGAAATCACGAACAACCCCATTGTAGAAACGGCGTGCAGCCTGAATCTTATTTTCTGTATCGGAAAGTTCTCGTTGGAGTTCAAGAAAATTTTCATTTGCTTTCAAGTTTGGATAATTTTCCGCGACCGCGAAAAGTTTTCCAAGCGCTCCGGAAAGTCCGTTCTGTGCTTCTGCAAACGCACGCAAATCTTCTGGTTTTGCCTTGGAAATATCGATGTTCATCGAAGTTGCTTTTGATCGCGCTTCTAATACTTCCTTCAATGTATCCTGCTCGTGCGAAGCATACCCCTTCACCGTTTCAATGAGGTTCGGGATAAGGTCTGCTCGTCGTTTTAATTGAACATCAATATCTGCCCATGCTTCTCGCACGCGTACCGAATATTTTACAAGTCGGTTATAACTTACAATAAGGAAGAGGATAATAACCCCTACAATAATGAATGCTGTTGTCATACCATTCCTATGATAGCACGAACTATCAAAAAGAAAAAAACAACTCACGCTGTTCCTTTCTGCTTTGCTATTTTTTTGTCTCCTTTTTCGCCATAAAGGTGAGAAGTGGAGAAGCGAGGGCAATAGAAGAGTAAGTTCCCACAATCGTTCCAAGTAAGAGAACGAGTGAAAGCGTTCGTGTCGATACAGGTCCCACAAAGTAAAGCGTAATAAGCACCACCACAAGAGTAAGCGAGGTGAAGATTGATCGTGCGAGTGTACTTGAAATTGCACGCCCAACAAGAGAATCAAATGTTTCTCTAATTTTCGCCTCATGGTTATCCTTCAAATTCTCACGAATTCTATCAAACACCACAATTGTATCATTCACTGAAAGTCCAAGAATGGAGAGCAATCCCACTACATAGAGCGTATCAATTTCCTTCCCTATAAAGGTAAGAATTCCCACTGGAATAATGATATCGTGAAAAAGTGCAAGAACTGCAACAATTCCGTATTTCCAAGAAGATACCGGCTTTGATACATGACGGAAAGAGTATGCGAGGAAGAGCACAATTCCCAAAGATACGAAAATAATCGAATAGAGTGCTTTCGTACGCAATTCATGTCCTACTGATGGACCAATCGAGTTAAACTTCTCAACCTTTCCGTTGTAATCTTTAGTAGTAAGCTGTTCAAGTGTGTTTCTCTCATCCTCTGAAAGGAATGGTGTTTTAAAGAGATACGCATTCTCTCCATACGGTTGTACCTGAACTTTTTCACTAAACTGAGCAAGTTTCGTATGCATCTCATCAATAGATGGTCTCTGGTCATAACTTACTTCAAGCACTGACCCTCCACGAAATTCAATTCCATATCGTAATCCTTTCACTCCAATCACTACAAGCGAGAGGGCAACGAGGAATGTGGAAATTCCCACAAATAGTTTTTTATACTTCATTACAAACATAAGCCTATTTTTTGTTATGTGCTTTCTTTTTCGGATACGAGTAAAATCCCGACATAAAGAGATAGAACACTTTCTTTGAAATTGATTCTGCTCTTGGATTTGAGAGAGAAAGCATCATAGAACGCGTTACCGTAATCGCGGTGAACATCGATACGATGATACCGAGACCAAAAGTAAGCGCGAATCCCTTGATAAGAGGTGTTCCAAACCAGAAGAGAATCACCGCTGAAATAATCGAAGAGATATTCGCATCACGAATAGATGGCCACGCGCGGTCAAATCCAATCTTAATTGCATCGTAAAGCGGCTTCTTCTCAGCAAGCTCCTCTTTCATACGCTCAAAGATGAGAATATTCGCATCTACCGCAATTCCAATAGAGATGATAAATCCCACAATTCCCGCAGAAGTAAGCGTTACAGGAATAAACTTAAAGAGCCAAAGCATAATTGCAGAATATATTCCAAGCGCAATTGTTGCGAGGAGTCCCGGAAGGCGATACCACACAATAAGGATAAGTGCGACAAGAAGGAACCCAACCCATCCTGCTTTCACACCTGCATCCACTGCATCGTGTCCGAGTGTAGGTCCAATTGTGTTTGTCGAGATAAGCTCAATCGGAATGGGAAGTGCTCCTGAATTGAGACGCCCGACAAGTTGCTTCGCACTTTCCACTGTGAAGTTCCCTTCAATAATTGCACTTCCGTCTGTAATCGCCGTCTTTACACGAGGTTCCTCAATTGGAGTTCCATCGAGATAGATAGCAAGGATTTTCCCCACACTCGCTGAAGTAATATCCTCAAAAAGTTTTGCTCCTTCACTATTAAATCGAAGACTCACGATAGGCTTCGCTTGAATTGCCCCGCCATTTTGAATTCCTGCCTGTTTAAAATCAAGAATAGCCTTCTCAAGATACTTTCCAGTGAGTTCTGTTGGTTTATAGAGAAGATATTTTGGATCGTTTTCAAGTTTTGCAAGAAGTTTTTTCTGTTCATCATTTAGCTCCTTTTTTTCATCAATAACTTTCTGAATTTCGTCTATTTTCCCTTTCAATTCTTTCTTTTCCTCATCAGTTCTTTCTACACGGAACTCAAGGAGTGGAGTCTGCCCAATCATCTCAGTTGCCTTATGCACATCAGTTACCCCAGGGAGTTCTACGATAAGTCGTTCTTCTCCGGTGATAGAATCATGTTCAGTGAGCACCTGAGGCTCTGCGATTCCGAACGCATTTACCCTTCGCTCAATCACATCACGAAGTGATGCCATGGAACTCTGAATATCCTTTTCGGGAACTTCTGATACATCTGCACGATATACGAGATAGGATCCACCTTTTAAATCGAGACCGAGTCTAAATGGATTCTTTCCACTCATCTCCGTGCGATACACATATGAGCCAAGAAATACTCCAAGCGCAATAAATACAAGCGCAATCAATCTTTTCTTCCACATAATGAATTTTAGTATATGCTTCATTTTATTTTTTTCAATGCTCATAACATAAACAGTTATAGAAACAATAATTGATATCGTATCTACTTCTCCTACTCTTGTAGACAAACTTTACAAGTTGTATCTATTCCTTAGGAATTGTTTTCGTTTCTCTTCCTGCATCCGCTCAATTGTATAGCGGAGTGTTGTTCGTGGAAGTGTGTGGTAGTGGACGCGCAAAAAGTCTTCAACTTTTTGCGCGTCCTTTTTCCACGCTTCTCGCAACATCCATCCTACCGCTTTGTGTATCAAATCCTCTTTATCATCTAAAAGTTTTTTTGAAAGTCGTAAGGTTGTATCAACGTTCCCCTCTTTTATAAACGCCCACGTTGCGATAATTCCAACTCTTCGTCTCCACAGACTTCCTGATTGTACAAGATTATCTAACAGCTTCTTCTTTTCTAAACCATCAATGAGAGCCTGCCCAACAATATAATGAGCAGAAACATCCACAAGATCCCAATTATTTACATAATCTAGATTTTTAAGATAGAAATCGAATATTTGTTTTTGTAATGCCTTATCGCCTTCTTTGCGTGCTTTTTTATTTTTCTCCACAAGAATAATAATCGCACACAATCGTACTTCATGAAATTGTGATTCAATATTTTTCTGCACTTCAGAAAAATCCATTACGAGATTATCTTTTGCAACCTTGCGTATATCAGGAACACGAACACCAAGAAATTGATCATGTTCTCCATACTCACCCTTCCCGATCTTAAAAAACCACTCATTACTTTTCTTTCGTGATGGTGAAGTATATCTTTTAAGTTGTTTTAATAGTGAAGTCATAAGGTATGATATAGAATAAAGTGAGCGAAGCGTAAACCGCTTGACAGCTCTCTCTCTTTGCTATGTTACAAATAACAAACTTTAAAAGCTCAATCTACCCCAAAATAGAAACTTTCAACTTACCTTCTCAGGTAAATCGAATAACAACGAGTGAATTCTAACACCATTCTTTAAGAAACAAAACTTCTCATAGGAAGTGTAT
>JALVJP010000061.1 GCA_027028225.1 Candidatus Parcubacteria bacterium | reverse complement strand
CCCCTAAGATTCGAAAGAAATTCTGCAATAAGAAAGGGAATAAATAATTCCTTTTTTTTCTTTTTCCCTATTTATATGAGTAGTATTTTTTCTCATCAAAATTTCTCGCGAATTCTCTTTTTCCTCTATTTTATCGAGTTTATCGTTTTCGCAATTCACCCGATAGATAGAGCAACATGGTGGGCGGAGAATATTCCGGTGATGCTTGCTGTTACGATACTCGTCATTCTCTACATTCGTGGCGTCCGTTTCTCTCGGATTGCGTATAGTTTGATGGCGTTATTCCTTATGTTCCATACAATTGGTGGTCATTGGACTTTTGCAGGTGTTCCGTTTGATTGGGGAAATAAGCTCCTCTCCTATCTTCCTGGTGATTTCTTCTTTCCGCTTGAACGAAATAATTTTGATCGACTTGGGCATTTTCTTATCGGAGTTTTTGTCTACCCTGTCGCAGAATACCTCTACAAGAGAAAGTTTGTAGCGAAACGGGTTACTGCTGTCGTATTTGCACTTAGTCTCATTGGATTGTGGGCAGCTGGATATGAAATTATTGAGATGCTCTATGCGGTCCATTTTGGAGGATTGCAGGCAGCAGATTTTCTTGGGTCACAAGGGGATATATGGGATGCACAGAAAGATATGTTTCTTGATATTATAGGAGGATTCCTCACAGGATTGTTTTACTATTTTTACAACAAGAAGGAGAAGTAATGAAAAAACTCTATGGTTTAATTTCATAGGGTTTTTCATTTAAATTAAGAATAAGGTATTATTACAACTATGAATACAAGAGAGGTGTATAAAGAAAAATTTCAGAAAGCAATGGAGCGTCTCAACCCCGCACAGCGAGAGGCGGTAGAAACAATCGACGGCCCCGTAGTTGTTATTGCGGGTCCGGGGACAGGGAAGACACAGATTCTCACATTGCGAATTGCGAACATTCTCAACACACTTGGGGCAGAGTTTGCACCGAATATTCTCGCACTTACCTTTACGAATGCAGGAGTGAGGGCGATGCGAAAGCGTCTCATCGAGTTTATTGGAGTAGAGCTTGCATACGAGGTGAACATTTTTACCTTCCACTCCTTTGCGGAAGAGATGATTCGTTCCTACCCAGATTTTTTCCCATGGTTCATATCCGCGCGTCCGATTTCTGAACTAGAAAAGATGACAATCATTGAGAAGATTCTCGAAAAGGAGGAATGGAAGGTACTCAAGACCTTTTCCTCTGATTTTCACCATGCGAGGAGTATTATCAAGGCAATTGATGATCTCAAATCGGAAGCAATTTCTCCAGATGATTTTGAAGAATCGCTGAAAGATGTGAGAGAACGCTTTATCGCTTCAAAGGGAGAGGAAGCGTTCTATAAGAGAAACGGAAAAACGAAGAACGGGCGAGTGTACCAGAAAGGAGATCTTAAACCTTCGGTAGAGGAAGATGCAGAAAAACAGTTTGAGCGACAGAGAGAGCTTCTCGCAATTTATCGTCTCTACCAAGAGGAATTGAAAAAGCGGCGACTCTACGATTACTCTGATATGATTCTCTCTGTGGTGAAGGAAGCGGAACAGAATTCCGATTTCCTTCAACGACTCCAAGAGCAGTATTTTTACCTACTCGTAGACGAGCATCAGGATACGAACAGTGCACAGAACCGTCTCGTAGAGCTCATTGGAGAAGCAGAGGTGAACGAGGGGAAGCCGAATATCTTTACCGTGGGAGATGAGAAGCAGGCGATCTATCGCTTCCAAGGGGCAGATGAGGCAAACTTTCTCCGCTTTAAGGAAAAGTATGCAGAGGTAAAACTCATCCATCTTGAAGAGAACTACCGATCGTCACAATCGATTCTTGACGCCGCACACTCGCTCCTCTCCTCAAACGTGAAGCTGAAAGCGAGCCACCCAGAGGTAAAGAATCTTCCAGAAAAGGTGAGAGTGATTGAGCTTGAGAATAGGAAGGGAGAACTCCTCACGCTTGCACAGGAGATTGAGAAGAAAATTGCGGAAGGGGTAGACCCAAAAGAAATTGCGGTATTCTATCGAAATAACAAGGAGGTAAATGATATTAAGACAATTCTTGAAAAATTTCAGATTCCTTTCGTCATCAATTCGCGAGAGAATATTCTTAATAACCGGGAAATTCAAAAGTTTCTCTCTCTTATGTCAGTTATCGAAAACCCTCTCGATAACGCGACGCTCGCGAGAGTGCTTTTCACTGACTTTCTTCAGCTCAAGTCCTTCGATGTTATTCGCATCCTCGATCGATTTTCTTACAAGAAAGGGAGGACACATTTTCGTTCTCTTATAGATATTCTCTCCTCAAAGAAGGTGATGGAGGAAATAGGGGTGGAAGATTCACAATCATTTTTCAATTTTGCTCACTTCCTCGAAGAGATGAAGCGAGAAGCAGAGAATAATGATTTTCTCATCTTCTTTGAACGACTCCTCCATCAATCAGGATTTCTCAAACATATTCTTTCGCAACCTGATAGCATTTCTGCCTTGAGCCGTCTCGAGAAACTCTTCGACGAGGTGAGAGTTCAAGGTGAGCGAGTAGATGACTATCACCTTTCTGATTTTTTGAACTTCATCCATATTCTCAAAGAATACAACATTAGTCTTGAGGTAGGGAAGAATGACCTCGTAGAAGGGGTAAACCTTATGACCGCACATGGGTCGAAGGGACTCGAATTTTCCTATGTATTTATCACAAACGCAATTGATGAGAATTGGGGAGGAGGAAGGAAGAAGACTCAACTCTTTTTCCTTCCCACCTCAAGAGTACAAGGAACGATTGAAGACGAGAGGAGATTATTCTATGTCGCACTCACGCGAGCAAAGAGAGGAGCGACCATTCTCTGGTCTCGTGTGACGAATAGTGGAAAAGAGGTAGAGGTATCTCGCTTCGTGCGGGAAATTGACCCTGAACATATCGAGTACCTCATACCAGATATAGACTCTTTTGAGGAAGTACTCATTCGTTACTTCGGAGAGCGAGAGACACAAGTCTTATCTCTCTTTGATAAGGAATACATTCGAAAGCGCTTTCTCGAACAACCGCTCTCTGTGTCTGCACTGAATAACTACTTCCAATCACCGGTTGTATACTTCTTCCGAAACCTCATTCGTATTCCTTCCACGCAGACGAAGAGTCTCATCTTTGGGAACATCATCCACCGCACTCTTGAGCGATACTTCAATCTCGGAAAGAAGGAGGGGAGAACGCCGACGAAGGAAGAACTCCTTTCTCTCTTTCAAGAGTCGATGGGGTACTTTGCAATTCCGAAAGAGATGGTGAAGGATATCGAGCGACATGGACATGAAGTGTTGGAAGCTTACTTTGATTACTACCACGAGACATTCCAATTTACTGTGGAGACGGAACGAAAGATTTACACAGAAATGGAGCTAAAAAATGGAGAGCGTTTGAAACTCTATGGAATTGTTGACAAGATGGAGATGATGGACGGAGGAGCAATTCGTGTGGTGGATTACAAGACGGGGAAGACTTTAAAGGAGAAGAGTGATAAGAAACAAAAGGAAGCACTCGAACGACAGCTCGTGTTCTACAAGTTCCTCATCGATCGTTTCTATGGAGAGGATCGAGTGAAAGAGACAATGCTCGATTTTGTTGAGAAATCAAAGAAGTACGGTTTTATGCGTGAGACGCGAAACCCAAGCGAGAAAGAGGTGGAAGCACTGAGAGAGCAGATTGAGTTATTCGCGGAAGATATTCTCAATGGGACATTTCTTGAACGAAATTATACACGAGAAGATGTAGGAAATGATGAATATTATGAGTTGTGGAATGAACTTTTGCGAAGGAGGTAAATATTTTGAAGAGATGGGTGAGTATTATGGCACTAGTTCGTCTATTCTCTATACTTTATAAATATGTTACTATCATCATGGTTAGTCATAACTTACATAATGTATGAAGAACATACTCTATTTATTCACAAAACTCATCGCAGGCATTGCGATGCTTACATTATTCACAACACTTTCAACACAAAGTGTTTTTGCTGATGCAATCAACAACACCGATTTTGTACTCAAGGTAAGAACGACAAGTGCAAACGAAAGTTTTACTTTCTATACACAAGATACAGACTACGATATTGATTGGGAAAACAACGATGGAGTTTATGAGG
>JALVJP010000060.1:3935-4370 GCA_027028225.1 Candidatus Parcubacteria bacterium | reverse complement strand
TGAGAAGTTTAATTTCCTCATAAGAATCTTTCCCTGTTTGATGAACAACTTGAAAATAGTTAAGGAGTTCCTGAAGTGTTTCCTCGACAACTTGATTCATAAAAAGTGACCCTTCTCTTCCTCCTCGAACCCATATAATAGGGATACCTTCTTCAAGATTGAGTAGTTCGTAAACACCATGACTAGTTTTTCTTCGAAGAATTTTTCTCAACGGTTGTCCTGTATGAACAATTTTTTTTCTATTCTTTTCCTTAAATTCAAGTGCTGCCTGTTTATAGGCAACTGTAATATAAATTGCCGCATCCTGCAGATCCTCAGTCGTCTCATCAGGGTAAGAATTCTCTTCATGAATAAGTACTGGAATTCCCAATAATCGTGCAGCACGAATAAATGGTCTCGTCTCTAATCCGCCACTCGAAAAAATAACATCCGGAA
>JALVJP010000060.1:0-3925 GCA_027028225.1 Candidatus Parcubacteria bacterium | reverse complement strand
AATTTAAGAAAAGCGAGATTCATCCTCCTAAAGAGGAGATTACTTTCGTAAATCATCTTTTTATTGAAAGGTTTTGAGGAAAAATAGAAAAAACGCACATCTGTAAAATTCTCATGATCAACAAAATCAGCAAGTTCCTCTGCTACAGCAATAACAGTATAAAATTTTTCTTCTTCAGGACTTGAAACAAATACAACTCTCATACTTTATTTAGTATACCATAAGTTAAACTTTCTTCTATGATCTTTTCGCAATTGCGAGAAGAATACCAACTTCTAATAAGGAAATAAGGAGTGCAGTTCCTCCTCCACTCATAAAGATAAGTGGAAAACCTGAAAGAGGTACAAGCCCTGAAATCGTTGCAATGTTGAGAAAAGATTGGATAACAATAAGCAGCGTAAGCCCTAACGCAAGATTTTGTGCAAATAGAGATTTTGCATTTTTTGCAATACGAATACCGAAAAAGAGGAACACGAGGTAAAGGATAATAAGGAATGTTGACCATATAAAACCACCCTCATTTGCATAGATAGCAAAGATAGAATCACTTGATGCTTCCGGAAGGTAGGATCCAAACTTATGTCCACTCTTTCCTAACCCAACACCAAACACTTTTCCAGAACCAATTGCAACTTTTGATTGTCGAATTTGAAATCCTGCACCAAGTGGATCATGTTCTGGATGAAAATACACATCGATACGGTTACGAATATATGGACGATACATAATCAAAGCAATAAGTGCCACTATTCCAAATAATGCTACTGTAATAAGGTGAGAAACCTTCGCTCTCCTTGATAAAGCAAGTATCCATGCAACCATAAAAATGAGCACAGTGGAACTTGTATCAGGTTGTATGAGGAGCACAATAGCAACCGGCAAGAGAAGGAGAAAATAGAATACAAACCATTTCCATTCTCGGATTTTTTTCGAATATCGTGCAAGCCAAGATGAAAGCGCAAAGAGAACTCCTATTTTAAGAAATTCAACCGGTTGAAAAGTGATAAAACCAAAGGTAACCCAACGACTCGCTCCTCCATGTGAAAATCCAAGTTCCGGAATAAAAACGAGAAGCGTAAGGAGAATACTTACTATATAAAAAAAGTATGCATATCTTTCAAAGATATTAATTGAGAAATACTTAGAAATGAGATGCATCAAAAAAAGTCCTCCAAATGCCCCAAGTCCAATATGTTTTATGAGAGATAAGTAAAAACGGTGAGGATTTTTCGCAAAAAGACCAAAAGATGCAGAAAAATACATAACTATTCCGATAACGAGAAGAACAAGAGTCACAATAAGGAGAATACGATATTCCTTTTTTCTATTTCGTTTCATACATCTCTATCGAAGTGGAAGATTTTTCATCACTACTATGATTATTCCAATAAGTGAGGTAAATACTGTAAACATCCAATAACGCATTGTAATACGCTCACGCGGCCATCCAATATATTCAAAATGATGATGGATTGGAGCAACGCGAAATACCTTCTTATGGAAAAATCTCCGTGAAATGATTTGTATAATGACAGAAAGTGAGGTAATGATAAGAGGAAGTCCTATAATAATAAATTCAAAAACAGTATGAGTGAGAAATATAAGTGAGGAGAGGGATAAAACGAGAGAAAGAATTCCGGTTTCCCCAAGATAAAAACGAGCTGGGGGTACATTGAACCAAAGAAAAACAAAAATAGTAGACATAACGAGAAAAGAAAAACTCGCGATACTCCATTGATTTTGAATAATTCCTATTACTCCATACGCAGCAAAAATTATTGCAAAAACACCACCTGCAAGCCCATCAATCCCATCAATAACTGCACTCGAAAAGAGACCAAGCATAACAACAATATAGAAAAGAATGAACATCCAACCTAATTCGATATGGATATTGATAAGTGGAACAGTGAGTTGATGAAAACCAAGTTTTTCATAAAACCAAATTCCTTCAATTGCTCCAAGAAATGCAACAATGAATATCCTCACTTTTCGTGGAATACCTCCATTGAGAAAATATTCACTCCTTGAGAAAATTTGGAGGAAATCATCAATAATTCCAAAAAATGCTCCAAGAAGAAGAGACGCAAACGGAATGAGCGTTTGGTTTCTCGTTACAATATGAAAAAAGTACCAAGAAAGTGTATCATTGGACCCCCGCACTTTTCCAATAAAGAGCATGAGAACAACAGTGAGAATTGTAGTAATCCATATAACAACACCACCAATACGAGGAGTAGATACTTCTTTCTTATTGTAAATTTTTTTAAATTCTTCAGACATTCCCAACACTTTTCCGTTCAACTCTCGATGAGACTCTGTAATAGGTTTTCGTTTCCAAAGACGATAATAATAGAAATAGTGTGTGAGAATTGGTGTGATAAAAAAACCAATACATAAAGCAAGTACACTTGGAATAAGAATTTTATAGAGAAAAAGATAATGAGATAACATATAGCATCTATTGTAATAGTTTTTACATGATTGTAAATTTTTATAGAAAAAACATAGCAAAATAATTTACTCAAGAACTAGAATAACGGTTGAATCCTCCCTACTCCATACTATACTTAATTTGATTGAGATCTATCTCATCTTACAATTCCAAACTTGTGGTATTGTTTATATTTTTTGAGATTCATCTCTCAATAATTCTCATAAAGGAGAAAAAGAGTTAGAGTAGAAACTCAACTCTTTCTGTTTAATTTTTTTCTTTTTGTAAAATAACTTCCTCGAATCTCCTCACAAGTTCTCCTGTTTTCAATTCATCCACATTCTCTATTTTAACATCAGGTTCAATTCCCTTCTTTGAGATTTGCCTCCCTTTTGGAGTGAGCCAGCGAGCAACTGTTACCTTAAGTGAAGAACCATTCTCGAATGGGATATATTCTTGCACAGATCCCTTTCCAAAACTCTTTTCACCAAGCACTATTGCTTTCCCATAATCCTGAAGTGCACCTGCGAAAATTTCAGATGCGGAAGCGGAGCCAGAATCAATAACAACTCCGATGTGTCTTGGATAATGTGATGAGGGAAATTCATACCCCTTACTTCTCGCTTGTTTTTCCTCCATAGAATACTTATCTTCATTATCACCAAAATCTTCCTGAACGAGCACTTTCCCTTGTTCTATAAAATAGGAAAGCATATCTACTGCTGAATCTAAGAATCCACCTGGGTTTCCTCGTAAGTCAATAAAAAGATTTTCCTTCTTTGATTTTAGATATTCCTTTAAAGCATCCTTAAAGAGGGAAAGCGACTTTTCGTTAAAATTCCATAAGTGAATAACAAAAGTATTTGAGTAACTCTCTGTTTCAAGCGTTGGAACCTCAACGATATCTCGTATGATTGTTACCTCACGTGTTTTCTCTGTTTTTGGGTTGAAGAGTGTAAGTTTCACTTCTGTTCCAACTTTTCCACGAATCTCATTGAGAGCATCCATAAGTGTCTTATTTGCAAGATCATCTCCATTTACCTTGAGAATAATATCGCCTACCTTTACTCCTGCTTTTTCAGAAGGAGAACCTCTCAATGTTCCAAGAATAATGAGAAATCCTTCTCTTACACCTATTTCTGTACCTATTCCGCCAAAACTCCCTTCGATATCTTGATTGAAGAGTTTTGAATTTGTAGGAGGAAAAAACATTGTGTAATCATCATTATATGCATTTGCTAAACCACGAAGACCTTCATAAATCTTTTCCTCTTTAGTGGGTTCTTTAAACGGATAGAGAATACGGAGTTTTTGTTCTACTTCTTTATAGAAAGGAGTATCAACCGTATATGTATCCTCTGTATCTAGAGAGAAATGAGATGCATAGATATAACCCGCAAGGAAAAAGATAAGCGGAACAACAAGAAAGTAGAAAATAAATCTTCTTTTCTTATTTTTTATTTCGCGGTGATACATCATACTTACTTATTC
>JALVJP010000059.1 GCA_027028225.1 Candidatus Parcubacteria bacterium | reverse complement strand
ATTCTGAAAGTTGGTGATTTCCTCTCCACATTCCTTTTCTATTCTTTGGTGGTGTCATGTGATGATGTTGCCACAATTCATCCCTGGGGCAAGACCCCAGGGAGTTCTTGTGGGGGTTTTAAAAAACACGCCACTCAGTTATTGCGTGTTTTTGCTTCTATACTATCTATGACTCCCCCACCAAGGCATACATCCCCGTCATAGAAAACAACTGATTGCCCGGGAGCGATTGTGTAATCAGAGAAACGGAAGCGAATACGCATCTCTTTTTTGTTCTTATCGTAGGAGAGAACACTCACTTTCTTAAGGGATCCGCGATAACGAATTTGCACATCAAACATCCCTCCTGTGAGGAAACTTCCCTCAAGGTCGTTTACCTGTGAAAGGAAATATATTTTTTCTCTCTCCTCAATACCTCCAGGATCTTGAGAGACGATAAGGATATTCTTTTCCACATCTTTCCCTACTACATAGTAAGGACCCCCATCAGTCGTTTTCTTATGAACCGTGAAGCCATGTCTCTCACCAAGCGTGAAAAACATTGCTCCTGAATGTGTACCGATAGGGTTTCCTTTTTCATCAACAACTTCACCCTTTCTCTCGTTTATGTAGTGACGGAGAAAATCTTTCATATCCACATCTCCAAGAAAACAAATTCCCTGTGAATCCGGCTTCGGTGCAGTTACAATCCCAAATTGCCTTGCTTTTGCACGAACCTCACTCTTCTTAAACTTCCCTACCGGGAAAAGAATGTGAGGAAGTTGCTCTTTCCTAAGTGTCCAGAGAAAGTAGGATTGATCTTTGTTAGTATCAACCCCTCGCAGAAGAGAAAAATGATCTCCCTGCCTTCGTATTCGTGCGTAGTGGCCAGTTGCAACGAAATCTCCTCCCTGCTCGCGCGCCCATTGGAAGAATGCGCCAAATTTAATTGCACGGTTACACATCACATCCGGATTTGGAGTTCTCCCTCTGCGATACTCGTCAAGCATATAGCGAACGACTTCCTGTTCGTATTCCTTTTCGAGGTTTAACTCAATGAAGGGAACATTGAGTTGTGCGCACACACGCATTGCATCTCTCTTCTCCTCTCTCCAACTGCATTCAAGCCAATCAGGTTGCCATGTCCGAATGAATACCCCCACCACTTCATACCCTTGTGATTTGAGAAGTGCGAGACTGAGTGAGGAATCAACTCCACCAGAAACCCCAACAAACACACGACCTTTTTTCTCCTTCTGTATCATATACCTGTATCATACGAAAGTGAGAAAAAAAAGGAATATTCCAACAAAAGAAAACAAGCGATGCGTAATTCTACGCATCGCTTGTTTTTAACAAACCATAAGAACAACTATTCTTCACTACTTAATCCGAGTTTCCTTCTCAACTCTGCTTCCTCTTCTTCTGCTATTGCTCGTGCTTCCATTTCTTCTCGCTCTTGCTCCCATAAATCCTCAAGCGGAATAAAGTCATTGCGAAGTCCTGTCCCCGCAGGAATGAGATTTCCCACAATAATGTTCTCTTTCAAACCGCGAAGTTCATCAACTTCTCCCTCTGTTGTTGCTTTCACGAGTACACGCGTTGTGTGCTGGAAGGATGCTGAGGAGAGCCACGACTTTGTGGTGAGTGCCACTTCAGTAATTCCTTTTACAATCACCTCTCCTTTCGCTTCAAGCTTTCCTTCCTCACGAAGTCGTTCGTTTTCTTTCACAAGTTCGTAGTGTTCCACAACATCTCCCGTAGAAAACTTAGAATCACCAATCTCTGTAATTTTCCTTCGCGAGAACATGAGACGAGCAATAATTTCAATATGTTTCTTGTTCACCGGAGCAGAGTTTAATTCATACACCTTAAGCACTTCATTTACCACATACTCTTGTGCACGCTCCTGTCCTGCAATATTAAAGAGTTCAGTAATAACTGCCGATCCATCAGTGAGAAGTTGTCCTTTCTCAACCTTATCTCCCTTTTTTACAATCGGGGAACGACGAGGGTCAAGTTCATAAGTCATTGTTTTGGAAATTGTATTTCCTTTCGTAATTTCCTTATCAAGAAGAATCTCAATAATTCTCACACCATCGCGCTTCTTGATATCACTCACAACTCCATCGTAGTGGTTTATAACAGCTGGAGATTTAATGTTTGAACGATTTTCAAAGATTTCCTCAATTCGCGGAAGACCAGTCGTAATATCCAATCCGGTAACTCCTCCTGCGTGGAAGGTTCGAAGTGTAAGCTGTGTTCCTGGCTCCCCAATAGACTGGGAGGCAATCGTTCCTACCGCCTCTCCTACACGAACTACTTCATTTCGTGCGAGATCAAGCCCGTAACACGCCTGACATACTCCGTGAATATTTTCACAGGTGAGAGGTGTTCGAACTGCAACTTCTTTCACTCCTGCATCTTCAATCTTCTTCGCATCCTCTGCGGTAACGACATGTCCTTTCTTAAAAAGGGTTTTTCCATCTGCATCTTTCACTGTTTCTGCGAGTGTACGACCCATAAGATTATCTGCGAGACTCTTCACAATTCCATCAAAATTCTCCTCACGAACAATTTGATGCTTCTTTGTTCCACAATCCTCACTCGTTACCACTACATCTTGTGCAACATCGTGAAGTCTTCGCGTAAGGTATCCTGCACTCGCAGTCTTCAACGCGGTGTCAGTCAACCCCTTACGAGAACCGTGCGTTGTAATGAAGTACTCAATTGGAGTAAGACCTTCCTTAAATGAGTGAAGAATTGGAAAGTCAATCGCCTTTCCAACCGCATTCACAATCACTCCAATCATTCCTGCGATTTGCTGAATATTTGATACAGAACCACGCGCTCCTGAAACAACCATATCCCCGATAGACTCTGATTCTTCAAGTTTTGAAGCAATGAGTTCCTGAATTTCATCCTTCACTGACTCCCAGAGTTCAATTGTTTTTCGGTAGCGCTCTTCATCGGATATAAGACCCTCTTCATACTGTTCAATAATTTCTCGTGCTTTCGCTTTCCCTCGCTCGATAATCTCCTTCTTCTCTTCTGGAACATTCACGTCAGAATAAGAAAATGTAGAACCAGAACGCGTTGCGTAACGGAAACCAAAATCCTTAATTTTATCGAGAATTGGTGACGTTTCATCAATTCCATAAGTAAGAATAAGAGTTCGCACAAGTTTCGCGAGATCTTTCTTCTTCACAACATCATTGATGTAGGGAAAATCAGATGGAAAGATACTATTGAAGAGGAGTCGTCCAACAGTCGTCTCAAATGGTTTCCCCTCAAACTGTGCGTAACGCGGAAGGTCTGTTCCAAGCACATAAATCTTTGCGCGAAAATCAACCTGCCCAAAATCGTATGCCGTAATCGCTTCGTTTGGAGATGAGAAAAACTTCCCTTCGCCTTTTAACCCTTCTACTGCCTTCGTCATCCAGTAGGAACCAAGCACCATATCCTGTGATGGGGTTACAATTGGGTTTCCCGATGCAGGAGAGAGGAGGTTCTTCCCTGAAGCCATCAATTCTTTCGCTTCAAATTGCGCTTCCGTAGAAAGTGGGAGGTGAACTGCCATCTGGTCACCATCGAAGTCAGCGTTAAACCCTGCACATGCGAGAGGGTGAAGTTGGATTGCTTTTCCTTCGATAAGTTTCGGCTTAAACGCACGAATAGAAAGTCGGTGAAGCGTTGGCGCACGGTTGAGGAGAACATAACGATCTTTAATCACTTCCTCGAGAATCTCCCACACCTCATCATCCGGATTTTCAAGAAGTTTTCCTGCTCCTCTCACATTGAACGCCTTCTCTCGACGAATGAGTTCAGAAACGACGAACGGACGGAAGAGTTCGAGTGCCATCTTCTTTGGAAGCCCTGTCTCGTTCATCGCAAGTTTTGGACCAACCACAATCACAGATCGCCCTGAGTAATCAACACGCTTTCCGAGTAAGTTCTGTCGGAAAATTCCCTGCTTTCCTTTGAGCTGGTCTGCAAGTGATTTCAACGCTCTCCGTTGTGAAGAAGAAACCGCTGCTGATCCAGAATGTTTACGGATAGAGTTATCAATAAGAGAATCTACTGCTTCTTGAAGGATACGCTTTTCATTCCTTAAGATAACATCAGGAGCTCCAATATTAATAAGTTTCCTAAGACGATTATTTCTATTAATCACGCGTCGATAGAGATCATTTACATCTGATGTCGCATAACGACCCCCATCGAGTGATACCATTGGACGAAGTGCTGGAGGAATAACCGCAATATGCTTAATGAACATCCACTCGGGACGAATATTCTCTCGATAGAGAGAGCGGAGGAGAGAGAGTCTCTTTTCGAGCTTCTTTTTTGTTCCCATTGCTTTCGTTTCTCGATGCTGTTTCTCGAGATCTTTGATAAGCTCATCGAGATCGAGGTTAGAGAAAATTTCATGGATTGCCTCAGCTCCAATTCCAGCCTCAAAAACAGAACCGAATTTTACCGAGAAAATATTATATTCATCCTCTGTGAGAATTTTATGAGGGACAAGACCTTTCAAATCATCGAGTGTCTTTTGGAAAACACTTTTCAGCTTTTCCTTATCTTCGTCACTCTCAAGTTGTTTCATTTTTGTCTCATATTCTCGTTTGAGATCACGTGTTACTCGGTCCTTTTCTTTTTCGTGAACCTTCGTGATGATAAAGTTCGCAAAGTAAATAACTTTCTCAAGTTTTGATACAGGAACATCAAGTACGAGACCCATACGAGACGGAATTCCGCGAAGGAACCAGATATGAGCAACAGGTGCTGCAAGAGAAATATGTCCCATACGACTTCGTCGCACAATAGAACGTGTTACTTCCACCCCACACTTTTCACAGACGATTCCTTTGTATCGAATTCCTTTATATTTTCCACAATAACACTCGTAATCCTTTTCTGGACCAAAGATACGCTCGTCAAAGAGACCGTGCTTTTCAGAACGACCTGTACGATAGTTAATCGTCTCAGGTTTTGTAACTTCCCCATGAGACCACGAGAGAATTGTTTCCGGTGATGCGAGCGCGATTGCAACTGCATCTTTCCGCTCTACCTCATGCTTATGAGATGTTGTATTTTGGGAATTTATCTCTTTCATATTACTGTTCATATGATTCGTTTAATGATGATGTCTCTTCCCTTGAACCCTGTTCTTCATAATCGAGCACATCTTTATTGAGCATCCTCTCCTCCCCAAGACGGATTTTTTCCACATTAAGAGAGAGACCTCGTAGATAATTCATAAGCACATTGAAGGATTCCGGTGTGTGGAACTCGCGAATTTTTCTTCGTTTGATGATCGCGTCAAATGCTTTTGCACGACCATCCACATCATCAGATTTAATAGTGAGCATCTCTCGAAGTGTGTGTGCAGCTCCATACCCTTCGAGCGCCCACACTTCCATCTCTCCGAAACGTTGCCCTCCAGATTGCGCCTTTCCTCCAAGTGGCTGTTGGGTAATGAGAGAGTAAGGACCGATGGATCGTGCATGAAGTTTATCATCTACCATGTGATGAAGCTTCAACATATACATATACCCAACTGCAACATCTTGATTGAATTTTTCCCCTGTACGCCCATCGTAGAGTGTTACCTTTCCACTCTTATCAAATCCCGCTTTCTTTAACTCTTCTGCAATTTCATCTGCGGTAGCTCCCGCAAACGAAGGAACGACTGCTTGATAATTAAGCGTATTCGCTGCGAGTCCAAGGTGAAGCTCGAGAATCTGTCCAAGGTTCATACGAGAAGGAATTCCAAGTGGGGTGAGAATCATATCAATTGGAGTTCCATCTTCCATGTAAGGCATATCCTCCTCTGGAAGCACCACAGAGATAACCCCTTTGTTTCCGTGTCGCCCTGCAAGCTTGTCCCCCACCTGAATATTACGGAGTTGTGCAACTTCAATGTAAATCTTCTTAAGCACACCTGTTTCCATCTTATGACCATTCTCTTTCGAGAATACCTTCACTCCAATCACACGACCATGCTTTCCATAATCGAGACGAAGTGATGTATCTTTCACATCTCGTGCTTTCTCTCCAAAAATGGATCGAAGGAGTTTCTCCTCTGGGGTAAGTTCCGTTTCTCCTTTTGGTGTTACTTTTCCTACGAGAATATCATTTGGACCAACTTCTGATCCTACACGGATAATTCCATCTTCATCAAGATTTGCGAGTTTCGCTTCACTCACATTTGGAATATCTGTCGTGGTCTGTTCAGGTCCAAGCTTCGTATCGCGCACGATGACTTCATACTCATCAATACGCACAGAAGTAAAGATGGCATTTTTCACGAGACGCTCAGAAATAATAATCGCGTCCTCATAATTCTGCCCATCAAAGAGCATAAATGCGATAAGAATATTCTGCCCAATAGCAAGTTCTCCATCCTTCGTTGTAGAAGCATCAGCAAGTACTTGCCCCCTCTTTACCTTCTGTCCAAGAGATACAATTGGACGCTGATGGAAGAATGAGTTTGAGTTTGTTCGTACAAAATTTGTGAGTGTATAGTGTTCCTTATTCCCCTTCGCATCTTCTACCACAATGTGCTTTCCATCCACCTCTACGACTTTTCCTGAAGATCGAGATACTACCACACGACCTGTGTTAAGTGCTGCATACTCCTCCATTCCTGTCGCAACGAGCGGTTTGTGTTGTACCACACACGGAACCGCCTGCTTCATCATATTCGATCCCATAAGCGCACGGTTTGCATTATCTGCTTCAAGGAATGGAATAAGAGAGGTTGCAACAGAGAATGCCATATTCGTCGCAACATCCATAAAGTCCACTTCGTTTCGATGCACAAGTGCAGGTTTTCCTTGGTGACGCACTTCTACAAGATCATGAAGAAATCCCTTCTTCTCGTTATACTTGTTTGAAGCGTGTGCAATACGATACTTCTCTTCATCGAGAGCATTGAGATACACAATCTCTCCTGTGAGTTTTCCTTTCTCTACTTTCGCATACGGCGCCTCAATCATTCCAAAGTTATTAATACGAGAATACACAGAGAGGCGAAGAATAAGACCGATGTTCTGCCCTTCCGGAGTATGGATAGGACACACGCGCCCATAGTGAGATGGGTGAACATCACGCACCTCAAACCCAGCTCGCTCTCGAACAAGACCTCCTGGACCAAGCGCGGAAACAGTTCGAAGGTGTGCAATCTCTGAGAGCACATTCTCTTGATCCATATATTGTGAAAGTTGATTCGTGTTGAAGAACTCTTTTATTCTCGCCTGAAATGGTCGCTGATTGATAAGGTTTACCACATCGACTGTTTCAGGATCCGCGGTAGACATATGATCGCGAATATTTCGCCTCATCTGAGCGAGTGCTTGACGGACCTTCTGTTCAATAAGTTCACCTACAAAACGCACACGACGAGAACCAAGATGATCAATATCATCAGGTTTGCTCTCTGGATCTTCATTGAGTTTCGCAATGTGTTTTATAATAGTAACAAGATCCTTTGTGCTTAACGTTTTCTCATAATCTCCTTTCTTTGGAAGAGAAAAATCAAAGCGTTTGTTAAAGTGGTAACGACCCACTTCCGAAAGGTCATACATCTCTTCCCCAAAGAGACTTTCAAAGTATCCCTTCAACGCTTCTGCAGAAGCAACTTCCCCATCACGAAGACGGCGATAAATATCTACATACGCTTCCTCTTTTATCTTCGCAGTATCTTTTTCAATAGAATTCTTGATATAAGAGAGAACATTCTCATCTCCATCAAAAGCGGAGAGAATATCTTCGTCAGTCTCCAATCCAAAAATACGGAGGAGAGCAGTGATAGGAAACTTCCTCTTCTTATCAATTCTCACATAAATAACACCGTCTTTCGCTGTTTCAAATTCAATCCATGCTCCACGCGCAGGAATGATTTTTGCTCCAAAGAATCGCCCTTTTGGATTGTCATCAAGTGTGAAAAATACTCCATAGCTCCGTGCAAGCTGTGGGACGATAACACGCTCAACTCCATTAATGATAAAAGTTCCGTGAGGTGTCATATACGGAATTTCTGTGAGAAAGATATCTTCCTCAATCGCTTTGTCGAGAACTTTATTATGAAAACGTACGCGCGCATTCAACTTTCCCTGGAAAGTGAGCTTATTATCTCGCGCATAGTGTTCATCATGCCCCGGATCTTCAAGTGTGAAATCGAGGAACTCAATACTGTATTTCTTCCCAGAGTAATCATCAATAGGAGAAAACTCCTTAATGGTCTTCTGAAGATTTCCAGTCAAAAATTCCTCGTAGGAACGCACTTGATTCTCCACAAGGTCAGGAATTTCCACGAGTGGTTTCGTGTACTTAGAAAAATACTTCTTCTCTTTTACTGTCATTATATTATCGAGGAGAATGCACATTTGTGCCTTAGACGAATAAGGAACGAGCACCCATAACTCAATCGTCTCTCGTTGTGAAAAACAATATATGAATTATGAGAAAAAGCAAGAAAAAAGGCGCCTGAGCGCCTGTTTTTAAATTTATACTGTCATCACAGTCGCATATTTTTTAATAACCCCAGAGCAAGAAGCACATATACTCCAGATACAAGCATAAACACTAGCACCATTAAAGTGTCTATTGAAACAAAGGCAGAAGTCAACGGCTCTACGAAAGAAGCTAAAAATGGTATGGAAAACGCAACTAAAGCCATAATAGCAATATACGCGATAACATGTAAGGCGGTTTCTACTTTTTAACCGAACACTTACCAACAAGCCTATCAAAAACCTCATAAGGTGTAAACCAATTTAAAACTTTTCTCGGTCTTCCGTTTAATAAATCTTGAACCCTTTTGATTTCTTTTAAGGGAACCTTGTTAAAGTCTGTTCCCTTAGGAAAGTACTGCCTGATTAAACCATTGGTGTTTTCATTCGTTCCTCTCTGCCAAGGAGAACGAGGGTCTGCAAAGTAAACTTTCACTCCTGTCATTTTAGTGATGATGGAGTGTTTTGCCATTTCTCTCCCTTGGTCATATGTCATTGTTAGTTTCATCTCTTTTGGGAGTTTTTTAATCACTTTAGCAAATTGCTCAGCTACATGTTTAGCATCTCTGCTTTTTAAAGGAACAAGTAAGACTGTTCTCGTTGTTCTTTCCACTAGAGTTCCAAGAGCTGACTGGTTTCTCTTTCCCACAATCAAATCACCTTCCCAATGTCCGGGAATAGTTCTATCCTCTACTTCTTTTGGTCTCTCGTGGATTGAGAGCATATTTTCAATGCTTCTTTGAGCTTTTCCTCCTCTCTTTTGCTTCCTCCTGTAAGCTCTCTCTTGTCTTAACGCTTTTATCAACTCTCTCTTTAGAGATCCTCTCGGTAAGACATAAATGTAAGCATAGATTGTTTCGTGAGAAATGGTCATACCACCTTCCACCTTAGCATAATCCCTGTTCCATACCTTAGCTATTTGTTCAGGGGACCATTGTTTTTCTTTCAAATGGTAGATGATGAAGTTTTTTAATCTCTCATTTTTATCAATCTTTCTCTTAGCAAACCTCCTGCTTTTTGCTTTCCTCTTACTCCTTTTGTCAGATAGTATGGGATTGTATTGTTCTATACTTCCGCCCTTTTTGACTTCATAACTGATACTGCTTACAGATCTCTTTAACTTTTTAGCTATTTTCCTCAATGAGTAGTTGAGTTTCAAGAGATGGTAAATCTCTATCCTTTCCTCTAAACGTATTCTCTTCATATTTTTAACCTTACTTTGTTAATCCTTTTAATTGTAACAAAGTGTTCGGTTAAATTGTTGAATGGAAGTAACCATTTTTTCCTGCTGAAATAAATCGCAAACACTGGAATCAGGAATGACACATACATAACAACGACAGTTTTAATAAAAACTGCTATGCTGAAAAATGGAACAAAATGGCTATCCTTATTTCCACCCAACATAGTAAATGCTACTGCATACAAAACACTTGTGACAAGTGCGCTTTTGAAAATTTTTTTGAATTTCATAGTGATTAAGTTTTAAAGATTCGTCACTAACTTATCAGAGAGAGAGAGAGTTGTCAAGTGCACCCATTGACTTATCCACAGGATATAAGTTTTTATGAAGAGAGGTGGGCGAGGGCTTTGCCCTCGCCCACCTCCTTCTCACGCAACAAAATCCTCTCATTTCCACCACTCCTCTCTCCCCAACTCATTTTCCCTTTTTTCACCAAATGAACTAACAACTCACGGTCGTAAGTCGTAAGACCAAACATCTTTCCGCCACACCTGTTTAAAAATAAAATGATCTGATTACCCACAATCGTAAAATGCCAGACAAAACACCATAAAACACACATACTACAACTCCACAAAAAAGTAGACATTTTACTGTCTACTTTTTAAAGTGAATATCATTGTGCTTTTTTGTTTCTTCTCTCTATACCTTTCCTTTATACATCCAACTCAGCGAGTTTGGCGTTGTTTTGAATGAAGACTTTGCGAGGGGCGACGTCGTTCCCCATCAAGATTTCAAAGAGTTGATCTGCTTCTACCGCATCTTCAATCGTTACTTTTTTGAGCGTGCGAGTTTCTGGATTCATTGTTGTTTCCCATAGCTCTTCCGCATTCATCTCTCCCAATCCCTTGTAGCGTTGCACATGGATACCAGAACTCTTCTTTTCTTCCCCATCTTCAGTTTCTCCGC
This sequence comes from Candidatus Parcubacteria bacterium, assembly GCA_027028225.1. GTDB lineage: Bacteria > Patescibacteriota > Minisyncoccia > Phycocordibacterales > UBA1006 > UBA1006. The sequence goes on along the minus strand of JALVJP010000059.1, from coordinate 1,829 downwards.
CAATCTCTTTGAGGACTGCATCGCGCTCCTCGTCAGAGTAAGCGTAGTACACTTTCTTCCCTTTTTTAATCTTATAGAGCGGTGGTTGTGCAATGTAAATGTACCCCTGCTCGATAAACTCTCGGAAGTAGCGATAGAAGAGTGTGAGGAGAAGTGTGCGAATGTGCGCTCCGTCCACATCCGCGTCGGTTGCGATAATAATCTTGCGGTAGCGCGCTTTCTCAATATCAAAGGTTTCTCCAATGGAAGTTCCAAAAGCAATCACCATCGACTTAATCTCATTGTTACTGAGCATACGATCAAGTCGCACGCGTTCCACATTGAGCGGTTTTCCACGAAGCGGGAGAATTGCCTGTGTTCGGCGGTCTCTCCCCTGCTTTGCTGTTCCTCCCGCGGAATCTCCCTCCACAATGAAGAGCTCTGCTTCCTCTGCATTCTTTGTCTGACAATCGGTAAGCTTCCCTGGAAGGGTAAATCCTTCGAGCGCTCCCTTCCTGAGAATAGAATCCTTCGCGGCTTTCGCGGCTTTTCGCGCTTTCAGTGCGAGCGAAGCTTTCTTTAAAATCGCTTTTGCATCGTCTGGATTCTCTTCTAGGAAGCGACCGAACGCTTGTGAGAAAACAGACTCAACCGCACCACGCGCTTCTGGTGACCCAAGCTTATCCTTCGTCTGCCCCTCAAACTGAATCTCTTTCATTTTCACGGAGATGACTGCAGTAATTCCTTCAAGCACATCATCTCCGGTGAGTGAACCATCTTTTTCTGAAAGAATTTTATTCTTCTTATTGTACGCGTTAAGGAGTCGAGTGAGTGCAGTCTTAAACCCTGTTACATGCATTCCTCCTCCGGGAGTAGAAATGTTATTCGCGAAAGGAATAATGCGCGGGGTAATATCATCTACATATTGGAGTGAAATTTCCACTTGGATTTCATCATCGGTCTCCTTCTCCACATGGAAAATGTGGCGATGCACTGGTTTCTGATTTTGGTTGAAGTGACGCACCATCGAAACAATCCCTCCTTCAAAATAGAACGTGAGTGATGGGACAGGAAGATGGAGGTCTTCAAGATAAGGAATTGAGAGGTCAATTTTCCCTTCATAGTCGCGTGCATCAATGAGCGTTACGCGCACATTCTTTACGAGGTATGCCTGCTGTTGGTAGTGTCGCGCGATACGATCCCAATTGAATCGAATCTCTCCAAAAATTTCTGGATCTGGTTCAAAGAGAACGGTTGTTCCTCGATGTGTTGTCTTCCCTGCTTTCTTTACCTTCGCTTTTGGCTTTCCTATCTCATATTCCTGGTAGTAGTGCGTTCCATCACGATGCACATCTACACGCGTGTAGCGAGAGAGAGCGTTCACTACTGAGGCTCCCACTCCGTGAAGTCCTCCTGAGAACTTGTAGGATTTGTTGTCAAACTTTCCTCCTGCGTGGAGGGTGGTCATAATGAGTTCAAGCGCAGATTTCTTTTTCTTCGGGTGGATATCTACCGGGATTCCTCGTCCGTTATCAGTTACGCGCACCGCACCATTTGGGAGGAGGGCGATTTCAATCGTATCGCAGTACCCTGCCATCGCCTCGTCACGCGCATTGTCAAAAATTTCGCGAATGAGGTGATGAAGTCCGTCCGGTCCTGTGGACCCAATATACATTCCCGGTCGCTTTCGCACCGGCTCAAGACCTTCAAGAACCGAAATGTCACTTGCGCTGTATGAGCTTTCTTGTGTTTCTCCTTTCTTCTTCGCCATAGTTGCTTAAAGTATAGCAAAATATGAGCTTTCCGCTATGTGAAGAGAGAGGAATGTGTGGTTTGGAGGTAGTTTTGTG
>JALVJP010000058.1 GCA_027028225.1 Candidatus Parcubacteria bacterium | reverse complement strand
CGTCGTTCTAGGCTCTACTGCCACCGAAATAACTGGCTCTGGAAAATCCATCTTCTCCAGCATTATCGGATGCGACTTGTCACATAACGTTTCGCCCGTGGTCACATCTTTAAGACCTACCGCTGCAGCAATTTCTCCTGCAAACACCTCAGAAACCTCTTCCCTCTCATTTGAATGCATACGAAGAATGCGTCCGATACGCTCCTTATTTCCAGATCGTGTATTGAGAACATACGAACCTGCTTTAAGCCTTCCTGAATACACACGGAAGAAGGTGATTTGTCCCACAAATGGGTCAATTGCGAGTTTAAACGCAAGTGCTGCAAATGGTTCGTCATCAGATGCATGACGTTCGATTTCTTCTCCTGTACGAGAATCAGTTCCTTTTACAGGAGGAATATCTACAGGAGACGGCATGTAGTCAACCACCGCATCGAGCATGAGCTGAACACCAATATTCTTGAATGCAGAACCTCCGAGGACCGGAACACACTTATTCGCAATAGTCTGTTTTCGTAACTCCTTCTTGAGTTCATCAATACCAAGCTCCTCTCCCGCAAAGTAGCGATTCATCATCTCTTCGTTATCTTCGATGATTTTCTCTACGAGTTCATTCCTCTTTTCTTCTGCTTTTGCACGATACTCCTCAGGGATTTCCTCTATTACGATTTCGTTCCCCATATCTCCCTTGAAGTAATACGCCTTCATTGAGAACAAATCAATAAGCCCATGAAAATCAGATTCCGTTCCGATAGGAAGTTGAGTCATCACTGCATCTTTTGTGAGTCGATCAAGGATTGACTGAAATGCTCGGTCAAAATCAGCCCCGACCTTATCAAGTTTATTAATGAAACACATTCGAGGAACACCGTACTTATCTGCCTGTCGCCAAACTGTCTCAGATTGTGGCTCAACCCCTGCATTTCCATCAAATACTACAACGGCTCCATCGAGAACCTTAAGCGATCGCTCTACCTCAGCGGTAAAATCAACGTGGCCCGGGGTATCGATGATATTGAATCGATACTCACTTCCCTTCCCTTCGTTGTTCTTATAAGAAGGCGTCCAAAAACACGTTGTCGCTGCTGAGGTAATTGTAATACCTCGCTCCTGTTCTTGTTCCATCCAATCCATTGTTGCAGCTCCATCATGAACTTCACCAATTTTATGAGAACGCCCAGTATAGTAAAGAATTCTTTCGGTTGTTGTTGTTTTCCCTGCATCAACATGAGCAACGATTCCAAAGTTTCTTACTTTTTCAAGTGGATATTTTCTTGCTTCCATAATTTTTTCTATGTAAATATGTATAAATTAATCTTAATATTCACGCATTGCTATTTGCGCATCAAGTCTCTTCATGAGATCGAGAATTACCGATACAACAATAAGAATACTTGTTCCCCCTATTGCGATGACCTGATTTCCTGTTGTCGATAGGAGAATCATAGGGAGGACTGCAATAAGCCCAAGAAAAATTGCTCCTACGAAAGTAATTCTCGTTGCAAGTCTCGCGAGATAGTTGATTGTTGCGTTCCCTGGTCGAACGCCAGGAACGAAAGCTCCTGATTTAGCAAGATTCTCTGCAACTGCTTCAGGATCAAATGTGATTGCTGTGTAAAAGTAAGTAAATACAAATACGAGAATAAAGTAAATAAGAGGATACCAAAATTGATCGGTAAGAACGGTATTAAGGAAATGTGCGATATTTGAGATAATTACTACAGATGAGTTAATAAAGTAATCCGCAAGCATCTTTGGAAAGAGGAGAATTGAGAGTGCAAAAATAATTGGCATTACTCCCGCTTGATTGAGTTTCATAGGAATATAAGTATCAGAAGAACCATACGTATGCATTCCTCTTCCTTGTTTTGCGTATGTTATAGGAATTCTCCTCTCCGCCTCATTCACATACACAACTGCAATAATAATCACAAACGCAATAAATGCATAGAGAATATAGTTAAGAAGTTCAGAAGATGTATAAGCAATTGCGAGTTGAGAAATTGCAGACGGCAAGCGAGAAACAATTCCCGCAAAAATAAGAAGCGATACTCCGTTTCCTATACCGAATTCAGTAATAAGTTCCCCTATCCACATGGTGAGAATAGCACCTGCCGCGAGAACGAGAACACGAGTAATAAACTCTGTTGTATTTGAACTTATAAGAACTCCTTGTTTTGCGAGGAGCATGAGAATTCCAAATCCTTGAATAAAAGCAATAGGAACGGTAAGAAGTCGTGAATAAAAATTAAATTTCCTCCTCCCTATAGAACCCTCCTCATGAAACAATCTCTTAAGCTTTGGGGAAACTGTCGTCATCAATTGCATAATAATTGATGAAGTAATGTAAGGTCCAACCCCAAGTACAATAATAGAGAGTTGTGACAATCCACCTCCTGAAAAGAGATTTAAGAATGAGAAGAATTGATTCTGCTCAAGAAATTGTCTGAGAATAAGTGGGTTTACCCCAGGAATTGGGATACTCGCAAGAAAGCGATACAGAATAAGCATCCCAAGCGTAAAGAGAATGCTTCCTCTTAGATAAGGATCACGTGCAAGGATATTAAATTTTCTTTTAAACTGATTCATACGCTATCGAATAGTTCCTCCTGCTCTTTGTATCTTCTCTTGTGCAGTAGTAGATACAAGACATCCCTCAATAGTAAGTTTTTTTGAGAGATCTCCGCTTCCAAGAATCTTTATAGGAGACTTACGTGCTATAGCACCTTTGATGAATCCTTTTTCTTTTAAGGTTGAAGGAGATACAATATCCCCATTTGAGAAGTGTAAATCGAGAAAAGCACAATTAAATACAATTGCTTCCGGATGACGAGATTTGAGAGAATTTTTTCCTCGTCCTCTCAATTTTGGAATTTTCTTTATTTGATCTCGTAATTCTGGACGAACTCCGTGAGAACCATGTTGCCGTTGCCCTTTATGTCCACGACCAGAAGTTTTTCCTCTCAATCCTCCTCGGCCAACTCGTTTTACCTTTTTGAGTGAATTTTTCCTTTTTAATTGATGTGATTGCATAAGTCAGAATTAAGATTTTTTAGCTTCACGAGATTGTGCAGAGCTATTGTTAGAGCGATTAAACGATTTTTTTCCTCGAAGTGACCCATTTCTTCTTCCCGATTGGAAACTTCTCAATCTCTTTTGCGCTAACTTTTCTTTAAGTGCTTTCTCTTCTTCAAGAGACATACGAAACGATTCAAGTGCTTTAACAGCTGCCTTTGCATTGTTTAATTTATTTTTCGAACGAGAAAGAAGTTTCGCAGTAACATCAGTAATTCCCGCAAGTTGAAGCACATTTCTCACAGTAGATCCTGCTACAAGTCCACGCCCTCTATTAGGAATAATCTGAACGACCGATGATGTTACCTTTGCCCCTACCTCATGAGGTAATGAATTCTCTTTCGTAAGATTGAGATATACAAGGTTTTTTCGCGCTTTCTGATACGCTTTTTGGATTGCGAAGGAGGTATCAGTTGCTTTTCCTGTCCCAAGTCCAACACGCCCCTTCTTATCTCCAATGACCATATCCACGCGGAAAGAAAGTCGTCGTCCTCCCTTTACCACACGAGTCACACGAGAGATGTTAATAATTTTTTGATCAAATTCAGGTTTTGGACGCCCTCCATAACGAGAACTTTTCCGTGAGCCCTTAAAGCTACGGCGAGCTCCCCCTTTCCGAGAGGATTTCCTCTCAGAACCCTCTTTTTTAGGATCAGCTCCTGCTTGTGGTTTTTTCCCTTCCACAATTTGTTCTTTTTGCTGTTCTTCTGACATACTATATTATAGTAAATAATGAATAAATACGATTAAAAGGTAAGTCCTCCTTCACGGGCCCCTTCTGCAAGAGCTTTCACCCGTCCAGTGTAAAGATACCCGCTCCTATCAAATACAACAGAGTCTATTCCTTTCTCCTTTGCTTTTTTCGCGAGTTTTTTTCCAACTGTATATGCTCTTTCTCTTTTTGTTCCTTCCGTTATGTTAAGGTCAGAGAAGGAAACGAGTGTTCGCTTTTCCTGATCGTCAATAAGTTGAGCATAGATATAACGATTTGACCGAAAGACAGAAAGACGCGGACGAATAGAAGTCCCAGAAACCTTAGCACGAACTCTTCCATGTCTTCGTTTCCTCTTCATTGTTTTATATGTTGTCTTATTCATAAGCTATACTTAGTCCGCACTATGCTGACTTCTTACCTTGTTTACGCTGAATAACTTCTCCTTCGTAACGAATTCCTTTCCCTTTGTAAGGTTCTGGTTTTTTCTTCGCACGAATCTTTGCAGCAAATTGACTTACTGCTTCTTTATCAATTCCACTCACAGTAATTACATTCTTCTCTGCGGTAACTGTGAGACCTTCAGGAATTCCAATAACAACTGGATGAGAGAATCCGAGTGCAAGATGAAGTTCTTTTCCTTTTACCTCAGAACGAAATCCAATTCCCTCTACAATAAGTTTCTTTTCAAAACCTTCAGTTACCCCCTTAATCATGTTTTGAACATGAGATGCGTAGGTACCGATAAGTGCACGAGAAAATACTGTATCTACCTGTTTCTCAAAAGAGACGCTTCCATCTTTTACCTCAATGAGAATCACATTGAGTTTAAAGGGTTTTTTAAGTTCCCCTTTTGGTCCTTTTATATTAAGAACATTCCCATCAAATGAACATGTTACCCCATCAGGGATACTAATAGGTTGTTTTGCAAGTCGTGACATAATTAATCTACTTTATGTGGTTACGGAATATAAAAGACAATTCCTGCACCGTTAATAATAATTACGCAATTTCGAAGAGGATTTCTCCACCAACCATCTCTTTCCTCGCTTCCTCTCCTGTAAGGATTCCCTTTGGTGTAGTAAGGAAGAGATCGCCGAATCCATTCTTTACCTTATAAATACCCTTTACCCCAACATAGAGCCGTCGTGATGGTTTTGAAACTCTCTTCACATAACTAATTCTTGGACTTCCGTCTTTTTTATAGAGAAGTTCAATCTCTAAACGGTCCCCCTTTTTCGCTCTCTTCTTCGAATAGGATTTAATGTATCCTGCTTGAAAAAGTGCACGCGCAATATCTGAACGAAGTCTTGAATGTGGAACCTCCACAGATACTTTTCCTGCTTGTCCTCCATTTTTAATAATAACAAGCATGTCTGCAATTTTATCCATACCTTCTTTTGAGTTAACGAATAATAAAAATTACCAAGAAGATTTCCTTACTCCAGGAATCTTTCCTTCGTTTGCAAGTTCACGGAAGCAGATTCGGCAAAGACCAAAATCTCTCATATACCCATGCTTCCTTCCGCAACGAAAACAACGATTTACTTCACGCGTTGAATACTTCTGTTTCTTGTTTGCACGCGCAATAACTGACTTTTTCGCCATATAATAAAATAATAATTAGTTTGAATTTAAAATTACTAAAAAGAGAGGTGAATACTCTCACCTTTTCTCAGAATGTAATGTCGATAGAGCGAATATCGCATATTCATGCAGAGAAATCTCTTATTTAAGAACCCTCTGTATGAGAACGGATCCGTCTCTATCTCGTGTAAGAATACAGGAAAGAAAAAAATATGCAACGAAAATTACTCATTGCATATCTTTAGAGAAAGATTAATCAATCAACATAAGATTATCCACCCCTACAATCACTCCATCATCAAGATGGATAATACGATCACATGATTTTGTGTATTCTACATCATGCGTTACCATTACAATAGTTTGCCCTCTCTTATTAAGAGAAAGGAGTACCTCTAACACCTTTTCCGCTGATTGAGAATCAAGGTTTGCAGTCGGCTCATCAGCAAAGAGAATTAAGGGAGTATGCGCGACAGCACGTGCAATAGAAACACGTTGCTGTTCTCCTCCAGAGAGTTGATTCGGTCTATTGTGATACTTCCCCTCTAGCCCGACTCGTTGAAGCGATTCTCGTGCGAGTCTTTGTGCCTGCTCTCCATCCTCTCCTTTCATAAGGAGTGGGAGCATAATATTTTCTTCCGCAGTCAATTCCGGAATGAGAGCGTAATCCTGAAAGATATATCCAAAATGATTAAGACGGAGAAGCGTTTTCTCCTCTTCGTCGATTGACGATACTTCTCTTCCACGAAAAAATATCTCCCCTGAAGTCGGAGTATCAAGCAAGCTCATTTGATAAAGAAAAGTTGATTTCCCTGCTCCTGAGCGTCCAATAATTCCTAGAAATTCCCCCTCGAGAATATCGAGTGTAATCGATTTAAGAACATGCGTTTCAATATCTCCATTTACGAATGTCTTTACGAGCTCTCTCACCTGAAGAATTGGAGTTTTTTCTTTTTTTTGAAATGCTTTTTTCATATTAAGAAGATCGTTGAAGAATACTATCAATTGTATTCTTCTTTGTGATAATTTTAGCAGGGAGATATCCCGCGAGAAGACTCACTATAATAAGGATAAACCCTCGAAGGAAGGTTTCAAGGGGATTAGCGACAAGCACTCCATCTGACATCGGAAACTGAATTGGGTGTTCTGCAACGAATGGGATAAGTACAAAATAGATGATAATGGTTCCAAGAATAACACCAGAGAGAGAGTAGAAAAGTGATTGAAGCACATAGGAAGTTTCAATAGAGGAAGAGGTAATTCCAATTCCCTTAAGAATTCCAATAAATTTCTCTCTCGTAATTGCATTTACATATATGATAATGAAAATGGTAATGGAGGATACGATTATACCAATAACCCCAATGAGATTCCCGAGAAGTGAGAATGTTGTCTGCACATCAGAAAGGAATTTAGGGATTGCTTCTTCTGCAGTTTGTATTTTCGCATCACGATTAACGCCATATGAAAGAAGGATTTGTTTAAGTGTTTTGTCAGAAATACCTTCTTTGTGACGAATGAGAATCTCACTTGCCTCAAGACTTCGACTTCCTACAAGGCGGTAGTAATCACCAATTGGAATAAAGACGGCATTTGAAATATCTCCTACTTTTGATTTTACAATTCCTGCAACCTTAAAATGTGACCAATTTTTAGAAGTTCCTATTGTAGATGAATGATCATCTTTTGCCGTACCACTTCCACTTTTATTTTCAAAACCACCACGTGATGACATAGAGAAAAGAACATCTTCACCTGATTTTACATAGCGAAGCGGCTCAAAGAGGTCAGAGAATTTTGAATACTCTCTAAGGAGTGTTGATCCGATGAGTATGCGATGAGAATCATTATCCTCAAACATACTTCCCTCAACTATGTGTTGAGCGAGTGTACTTACTCCCATTTCCTGACGCGGAGAAATTGCGTACACTATAGCGGAAACACTATCTGCATCCTCAGTATAATCATCGCGATGCACGAAACCACTTCTAATCTCCGCTAATCCTTTCTGACGTACTGCATATGACTCGACTTCTGGAATAGCATTCAGTAAGGCAATGATATCCTCTGTATGATCAATTGCTTCATGGTGCGGAAGCGGACTAAGAAATACATCTCCAGTGAGTTGATCTCTACGTTGTTGCGTACTTCCTTCAATAATTCCAACAAGAATTCCAGGAACAACAACGAGACTTAGAAAAGTGAGCGTCATAATGAGAACAATGAGAGCGGTTACCCATATCTTCCCCCTTCTGATTTGGCGAGATGCGAGAAATCTTGCAACACGAAAAGAACGCACTAGCCGTTTCCTTTTTTTAACTAGCTTCTCCATATACCTTTATACTTCTCTCTTAGAGAAAAGAATTTCGTCACCTTCGCTAAGCCCTGAAATAATTTCTACAAGCCCGCCATTTCCCTTAAAACCAAGTTGCACCTGCCTTTCCTCAACACTCTTATTATCCTTTTTAAGAAGAACGAAAGGTTTTTCTTTTTTATAGAACACAAAATGAGATGGGATAGTGAGGACATGCTCTCTCATGAGCTTCGAAAAAGTAACTGTCGCACTCATTCCAATACGCGCATTGCTATCTTGCTCAACAAACGCAACATCCGCGCCGTAGAGAGAAGAACCATCTCCTCCTTTCTCTATCTCATCAATATATTCGAGAACACCCTCATAATGAATTTCTGGATACGCATCTAAATTAATATCCGCCTTTTCTCCTACTTGAATACGATTTACATATACCTCAGGAACATCAAGCGAAACCTTCTTCTTTCCTGATACGATACGCATCACAGGTGTAAAGCCAGAGACGATTTTTCCTGGCTCTAAATCATTTTGAACGATAATCCCATCGAAAGGAGCGCGTATTCTTCCCTCTTCTAGAGCTGAGAGATGAGTTCCCAACTGAGAGCGAGAACGCTCGACAATTGCCTGGGTGTAAGGAATACCACTTATTGATTCATCGTGGAATTTCCTCTTAGAGAGAGAAAGTTTCTCTTTTAACTCATCATACTTTTTAAGCGCGTTCTCATACGCATGCTTTCGTTCAAAATATTGAGGAGAATCCTCATTGGGAATGCGTACCTCCCAATCAGTATTGTTGTATCTATACAAATTTTTCGATGGAAATTGAATATAGAGACCTTGTTCACCTAACTTTCCTGGTTGATATGTTTCAACCGAATAATGCTTTTCTCCCTCAATTCCTGTAAGATCAAAAGAGTATCCAGAAGGAGCATGTGAGCGATAGATATGAATAAAATAACTCCCTTCATCATCTCCTTTATATGTCCCAGAGATAGTAGGAGCAGGAACTGGGAGTGTCCTTGTTACATTATTCTCACCCACAAGTTTTGCTTGAAGATTGGAAGAAAGGAATTCTTTCCGGAGCGCCTCTACACGAGCTTTCTGTTCAGAAAGAAGTTTCTCATAATCAATATCTGCATCCTTTGCAGAGATTTCTGTATTGATTTTGGTAAGAAGATAGTCCATTTTTGCGCTCTTCACCTGTGCGTATTCGCGAGATAAATCGAGTGTTGCGAGAAGTTCTCCCTTCTTTACCCTTTGTCCCTCCTCAACATACACCTTTGCAACACGGCCCCCTCGTGCAAATCCAAGATCGACACGATGTTTATCGTCTACCACACCCGCAAGGCGAATTTCATCGAGAATATCTCCATACCCAACCGTATATGAATCTCCTGATACTTTTCTTTTTTTAAGAAAAATAAAAGAGGATACAATACCTATGAGGGCAATCCCTATGATAATATTCTTTATATACCTTCCTTTTTTACTATTTTTCATCATATATAGAAGCTAGTGTAACATATTTTTTTTTTGATAATAGCGAGAAATAAACATATCTCGAAGATGAAAAAAGGTTCCATCTTCAATTGAATTACGGATATTTTCAAAAAGTTTTGTGAGAAAATAAAGGTTGTGGAGTGAGCCAAGCGTCTTCCCTAATATCTCATCTTCTCTATGGAGATGGGAAAGGTAGGCACGGGTATAATTCTGACAGGTATAACATCCACAGCCTTCCTCGATTGGACGAAAATCTTCACGAAACTTTGCATTGCGTATTTGAATCGGTCCATCGTGCGTGTAGAGACGGCCATGTCGTGCAACGCGCGTAGGAGAAACGCAGTCAAAAAGATCAACTCCATTTTCAACTGCTCCAAAAATATCGATTGGTTCCCCTATTCCAAGAAGATGTCGTGGTTTTTCCTCTGGGAGAATTGCATTTACCCACGCAACCGCGGTCCCAATATCCTCTTTATTGAAAGATCCTCCAATACCAAACCCATCGAATGGCATTGCAGAAAGTACTCGTGCAGATTCCTCACGTAAATCTTGAAAACGCCCTCCTTGCACAACACCAAAAAGCGCTTGTTTCTTCTCTTTATCGAGTTCCTCATGGCGCACGAGAGAACGCTTCGCCCATCGATGTGTTCTCTCCATTGCCTCTTTTTGATACTCATAAGGGGCAAGCGGACTCGTACACTCATCAAAAGCAAATATCATATCTGCGCCGAGCTTCCATTGAATTTCCATCGATCGTTCTGGGGTAAAACGATGCCACGATCCGTCTCGTTGTGATTTAAAACTCACCCCATCTTCATCAATACGTGCAAACTTTTTTGCACGGAGACCTCGCTCGCTCGCAGGTTTGTCTTCTCCACTCGCAATTTTTGAAACACCACTCCCGAACGCTTCACCAAGAGAGAACACCTGAAATCCTCCACTATCCGTCATTGTGGGGCCGTCCCAATGCATCATTTTTGCAAAGCCTCCTGCTCGTTCAACAATATCTTCCCCCGGAGAAAAGTAGAGGTGGTAAGTATTCGCAAGAACCACCTGAGTGCCCATATCCTTTAACATCTCAGGAGTAATTCCTTTTACCGTTGCTTTTGTTCCCACAACGACAAAAGAAGGTGTTTCTATTGTTCCATGTGGTGTGGTGATGACCCCTGTCCGCCCAAGTTTTCCATCAAGTCGTTTTTGAATTGAAAAATGAAAGTGTTCCATACTTCTATCATATCTATATTCTTTTTTTATACAAAAAAACACCACTCGGTGTTTTTTCCACTTAGTTCACAAAATTTCCATCTCTATCTACACCCACCACAAAAGCATTCCCAAAACCGTAAGTACGCCCATTACAAAAAGTAATTCCATCGTTTGGGTTGTTTGAGGTCTCCTTGTTGTATACGAGCATATAAGCTTGACCGTTACAATAATAGGAATATGGATGACTAAAATATGTGTAACTATATCCACCATGATATATTGAATCGACTGCTTCATTAATAGGATCAACCGGAAGTCTCACACCTAAGATGGAACCAAGATTGTCCCATGTACTATTATAACTGTACCTCCAACTCGTCTTTGGATATTCCCCGTGATCAATATAATAATTTTCTAGCGCCGTTTGGATTGTATGAATATCCTGCTCTCTCCGTGCATCTCTCGCTTTTGCTTGTGCTTTTGAGAGCGAGGAGAGGATGATTGTTGCGAGAACTCCAATAATAGCGATGACTACAAGAAGTTCGATGAGGGTGAAGCCTTTGGTGTTTTGTTTTTCTTTTTTCATATGGAGAAGTATAGCAATATTAAAAAAAGAGGTAAAGGCAAAATCCGGGTCTTTTAGACCCGGTTTTTTCTCTTGTTTTTGCGGTTTTCAAAGTATTCATCTATTATCTTTAACCTCAATTCTTTTGAAGATCTTGAAACTTTCTTCTATATTTTTTATAGGATATATCGTGTGATAGGGATTTTTGTATCTCTCCTTATCCTTTTCTTAATAGTGTGAAGACTACTACAATATGGACATCTTTTTGCTCTTCTCGTTGCTTTTTTCGTCATTATCTAATTCTAATATTAGATAATGTTGATTTCTCCTTACATACAAAGAAAATCCGGGTGTTTTGGGACCCGGATTTGTGCCTTTATGTCTAAAATATCTAAATTCCACACATCAACGAGAACAATCCTCGCAATAACTCCTACAAGGATGATAGACCCTAGCTTGTGGAACAGTTCATGTCTCTGTTTAAAGTGATTAAAGTAGAACGCATGAACAATCGGCGTGTAAACGAATATCGATATGTAGGTGGCAAGTTCTTGCTGTGTAAGTACATGAGGAATGAGCCATATGAGCATCATTACCCAAAAACCAAAGAAAGCAAATAAGGTATTTATAGAGACTTCTATTTCCTCTAGTGCATATGAGAAGTAGCTTTTCAAGAAAAGCGCAGCAAAAGCAAAACTTGCCATCGTAACATAAAGAGATATTGCCCATGGACCAAATATATCTGGGTGAATACATATAAATTCTTGTATTGAGAAGTAGGATAGTACTGCGGGGATAATAAATACTCTCGCTGCCTTTCTGCTCGTATAAGGATCTTTAAGCATTAAGCTTGTTGCAACGACGAATACAAGTGCCTCAATTGCAAATGCAGCGAGCATCGCTTTCATGTCGAGCTCATTGATAGTAACAAACGCGAGAAATAACATCGCGCTTGAGGAAAACACAATAAATGGTGATTTTTTCCTTGCGATGAGAAATGCAGAAAATCCTAAGATAAGAAATGAGATAGCCCAAACAAGAAACACTATACTATATAAGTCTCTTGGTATCCCTACGAATGTCCACATCGCAACAAAGAGTGTATTCACGGAAGCAATGGAAAGATAATGTTTTTTTGCAAGAGGGTTGTCTTCATTAAGGGTCAACAAATTTGCAAATGAGACAGAAGCAAAGAGTGCAGCAAACAGGTAAGCAAAATATGTTTCGTTTATTTGAATATCAAATTGTATATAGGAAAGAAGACTATAAATAATAGTTGTAACAAGAGAGAGCGTAATCAAAAAATGCCACTTCCGAATATACACAACGAGTAAATTTACAATTGTAATCACCATCAAAAAAGAGAATAATCCATAAAAACTAGGAAGCGGTGATTTAACAAGAAAAGGAATAAGTGCAGCAAAGATGTAGGTAACACCTGCAAGTAGCGAGCTTCTAAACTGTACCGCGGCAAAAGTAACAAAAGCAGTAACAACAAACATTAAACTGTTAGAATCCATAGCGTTGTTAACACTTCTCACTACAAATTCTCTGGATAAAAGTACTCTATCAACTTCTCTTCTGGG
>JALVJP010000057.1 GCA_027028225.1 Candidatus Parcubacteria bacterium | reverse complement strand
ATCTATGATCGCAACAACATAGAGCTTGCATGGAATACGAGAGGAGGAGCAGAATTTTCGCAGAGACATTACAAGGGAGAAGCTTTTAGTCATTTGTTGGGATATGTACGCTACCCACAGAAAGATAGTAGTGGCCGGTATTGGTCGTTTCAGACGCAAGGTGAGTATGGAATAGAGCGTGTATACAACAATACTCTTTCTGGAAAGAATGGATCACAAATTGTGGAGTATGATGCAGAGGGAAAGCCTCTTTCAAAGAATCTTATTCTTCCAGTTCAACATGGGAAGAATGTGATACTTACGATTGACGCAAATATCCAGGAAGAGCTTTATAATACTCTCCAGAGTTATATTAAAGATCACAACTTTGTCGGAGGAGGTTCAGCAATTATGGATGTTTATAATGGAGATCTTCTTGCTCTTGTGAGTTACCCAGGCTTCGATTCAGAGATAATGACAAACAATCGTGAGAAGGCGGGTGACTTCCTTAAAGATAAACGAAAACCATTCTTTCATCGAATTGTCTCTGGTCTTTATCCTCCTGGTTCTACCGTGAAGCCTTTCATCGCACTCGCCGCGCTTAATGAGGGAGTCATCCATCCAAATACGACAATCCGTAGTACTGGGAAAATTGAAGTAGAGAATCCATACAATCCATCGAAGCCGTTTATCTATCGCGACTGGAAACGAGGAGGACACGGAATAACGGATGTTCGGAAAGCAATTGCAGAATCGGTAAATACCTTTTTCTATGCGATAGGCGGTGGGTATAGACAGCAGAAAGGTCTTGGAATAAAAAAAATTAATGAATACCTAAAACGATTTCATCTAGGAGAAAAGACACACTTCTCACTTTTCCCAGAAAAGAAAGGCGTCATCCCTAGTCCAGAATGGAAAGAAAAAACATTTCATGATTCATGGAGGTTGGGAGATACCTACATTAGTTCTATCGGGCAGTTTGGTTTTCTTGTGAGTCCACTCCAGTCACTTCGATCATTTTCTGTTATTGCAAATGAACATTTCTTTGTAAAACCACATATTGTTTCATCTGAGTCGGTTGTGAGAGAACCACTTCAGGGAATTAAGAAAGAGTATATTGATTTAATAAGGGAGGGAATGAGAGATGTTGTGAGAAAAGGAACGGCACAAAATCTTCTTATTGATGGAGTAAGTATCGCTGCAAAATCAGGAACGGCACAGGTTGGAGCGCATAATGAATTTTACGATTCGTGGATTGTCGGTTTTCTTCCCTATCGTAATCCTCGCTATGTATTTATTCTCTTTCTTGAAAAAGGGACAAAAAAATATGGTGGGTCAGCGAGTTCTGCCTTCCGTAACTTTCTCTTGCGTTTTCAGGAGGAGTATCCAGAACTTTTTTCACGATATTTTGCAGATTAATATGGTATACTAGTAATTAGCTTATGAATGATACACAACACTTATTTCAAATAATCTTTTCTTGGACAAAAACTCATGGATTGAGAATTGTTATTGTCTTTGTTCTTGCTTTTCTCATTATTCGTGTAGCAGGAAAACTCATTACTCGTCTCGTGAGGAAAATTATCTCTCGTGACTCTTTCCTTTCTGAAGAGGAAGAGAAAAAACGAGAGGATACGATTATCAACATTCTTATTAAACTCACACATATCATCGTATGGTTTGGTTTTCTCTTTTTTCTCCTTCAGGAAGTAGGAATTCCTATTGCACCGCTTCTCACTGGTGCAGGAATTCTCGGTATGGCGGTTGGGTTTGGAGCTCAATCACTTGTAAAGGATTTTATCACAGGACTCTTTATTGTGACAGAAAACCAATTTCGTATAGGGGATATGGTATGTATTGGAGAACATTGCGGCGTAGTAGAAGATGTAACACTTCGTATTACAAAAATTCGTGAACTTGACGGAACAATTCACTTTATTCCAAATAGTGAAATTCGTATTGCTTCAAATAAGTCAAAAGATTTTTCCAAAGTAGATATTACTATTGGAGTAGGATATGGGACGGACATTGATCATCTCGAACAAGTTATCAATAGGGTTGGAGATAAATTGAAGGAGCATCCTGAATTTGGGATGTTCATCATTGAAGCACCGCATTTTCTCCATATTGAGGATTTTGCTGATTCCGCAATTACTGTTCGTATTCTCGGAACAGTATACCCAAAGAAACAGTACCTCATTGCAGGTGAATTAAAGCGACAATTAAAAGATGCATTTGAGAAAGAAGGCATCGAAATCCCATATCCAATTCGAACTGTATTTCTCCACAAGGAAAAGTAACTTATGGAAACACAAAAAGAAAAACGAATGAGACGTATCGTTTCAGGAATAAAACCAACAGGGAGACCACACTTAGGAAACTACTTTGGGATGATGAAGTCGGTCGTGGAAATGCAAGATGAGTATGAGTCATTTCTCTTCGTCGCAGATTATCACGCACTTACCACAATCCACAAAAAGGAAGAGCTTCACAATCTCACTGTCCAGCTTATTCTTGATTACCTTGCAGTAGGTGTGGATCCAAAGAAGACAGTGTTTTACCTCCAATCGGCAATTCCCGAGCTCGCAGAGTTTGCGTGGATTTTGAGTAGCCTCGCAACGGTTCCATGGCTCGAACGCGCGCATGCGTACAAAGATGCGCTCGCAAAAGGAAAAGAACCAGGAGTTGCACTCTTTTCCTACCCAATTCTTATGGCAGCGGATATTCTTGCAACGCAGGCAGAGCTTGTTCCGGTTGGAAAGGATCAAATTCAACATGTGGAGATGACGCGTGAACTCGCGCGAAAGTTTAACGCTCGTTACGGAAAACTTCTCAGAGAACCGGAATCATTTTTAAGTGAAGGGCAGATTGTTCCTGGAATTGATGGACAGAAGATGTCAAAATCCTACGGGAATATTATTCCACTCTTTGCAGACGAGAAGGTAGTTAAAAAAGCGGTGATGCGAATCGTAACCGATTCTTCACGACCAGAGGATCCGAAAGACCCAGAGCAGTGTAATGTGTTCGCACTCCATAAACTCATTACCACAGAAGAGGAACTCGAAGAAATTCTTGATGCCTACCTTAGAGGGGGAATTGGTTATGCTGAAAGTAAAGAGCGTCTCTTTAATAATATAATGGAATTCACAAGAGAGATGCGTGAGAGACGAGCATTCTATGAGAATCATATGGAACTCGTATATGAGATTATCCAAGAGGGAAATGCGAAGGCACGAAATCTCATTACCCCTCTCATTCAGCAGGTGCGAGAGAGTGTAGGGCTTCTCTCGTAAAACAGGAAGAGAGTATGAAGACGAGAAAGAGGAACAAGCGAAAGAGGAAAATGAGGAAGCTCTTCAGAGTTTCTCTTTTTCTCATACTCCTCTCTTTCTTCGTTGCGCTCTTTCTCTTTTTCGCTCCTCGTATTGCATTCTTTCGTGTAGGTCAAGTAGATGTTTCTTCCCAAGAGAGAGATACCTACTATGAGAATCTTGTGAAGCAATTTAGTGAAGAGTTTCTTCACACGAAAGTATTTTTGTTTCCAAGAGAGAGTATTTTTCTCGCACGAGTTGGGTTGAAGAGAGAACTCTCTCGCCGTTTTCCTCCACTCACTGATTTTTCTCTCGCGATACGAGAGCATACGCTTGATATTCGATTTCGTAAGAGAAAAGAAGCATTCGTTGTCTGTAAACTAC
Organism: Candidatus Parcubacteria bacterium; assembly: GCA_027028225.1. GTDB lineage: Bacteria > Patescibacteriota > Minisyncoccia > Phycocordibacterales > UBA1006 > UBA1006. The sequence goes on along the minus strand of JALVJP010000057.1, from coordinate 943 downwards.
AAGAGAAATCTTCACAAGAAGAAGAGCAAGATAAAGAAGATGAGGAGAATGAGGGAAGGAAAGAGAAGGAATGTTACTTTGGGGATAGAGATGGATTCCTCTTTCGTGAGGCGCCTGAATTGAGCGATTCCCTCTTTCGCACGGTGTATGTTGAGAATAATCTTAGAGTAGGGGATTACTTCCTTGACCAAGAGAAGCTTTCTCTCCTCCTCACACTCATCTCCGATCTTGAAAAAAGCACCTCACAGCACATTGAGAGAATTCTTTTCTCTTACGATCCAATAGGGAAAATTATTCTCAACATTCAGTTTGATGAGCTATTTGATCGAAATCTTGAAAATTCAGTATCGCTTTTCCTTCCTTTCCCACAATCAGAAGGTGAGATTAGGGAGGACATAGAGAAACTCATGGTTCTCCAACATACTGAACTCTTTGAAAAGGAATTCTTCCAGGAAAAGAAAGAATTAGACTACATTGATTTTCGTATTCCACACCAAATTCGTTATAAGATTCACATTGAACAAGAAAAAAAAGAAGAAGCGTATGAGTGAGAATAGTGAACAAAGTAATATCGTTTTTGGCTTTTGGGAAAAACTCCCTAAGTATTCAAAACTTCTCGCACCGATGGCGGATGTAACCGATCTCGCATTCCGCGAGATGATTGCAAAGTATTCTCGTATGGGAGAGGAAGGTGGTGGTCCCGATGTACTCTACACAGAGTTTGTTGCTGCGGATGGTCTCTGCTCTGAGGGAAGGGAGAAACTCCTTCCACTCCTTCGTTACAATCCAGAACATCGTCCTATCGTTGCGCAGATTTTTTCAAGGGATCCAGAGAAAGTGCGTTGTGCAGCGGAGCTTTGCCTTGAGCTTGGTTTTGATGGAGTAGACCTCAATATGGGATGCCCAGAACGAAATATCGTGAAGCAGGGGGCAGGATCTGCAA
>JALVJP010000056.1 GCA_027028225.1 Candidatus Parcubacteria bacterium | reverse complement strand
AGCCAGATAATCCAGATACAGGGGAAGTACTCGATTCAAAATGGTTTTCACTCAACGAACTCATTCAGCTTATCGAAGAGAGAAATATCAAAAACCCGGCACCCTTCCTCGCAGCGCTAGTTTTCCTTCTTAAAAAACAAAGGAGGTAAAAGAAAAGACGATTAGTTATCGTCTTTTTTGCCTACTCTTCAGCCCATCATTCAGAAGTAAAAAAATTGCAGCGATTAGAAGAAGGATAAGACTTATTGGTGTGGTCAGTAGCACAAGAAGTGCTAACCATAGTTTTTTCCATTCTTCATTTTCTATATAAGAAAAGATGGGAATTACTATTAGGAGAGACGTGATGAGTATTCCACCTAGATATTCTTCTAGGGGAAAAATTTTTACCATTATAAAAACGGCAATGATAAGCGAGAGGATTGCTCCCGCTATTAATAATATTTTTTTCATTGTTATAAATTTTTTGGTTTCTGCACACAATCTAGCAAAGAGAGAGAGAGAGTTGTCAACCCCCCACACAGGATCTGTATGTGGGGGGGGTGACTTATCCACATATTTTGGTGTTTTTGAAATTGGATAAATATGATGGTATGAAAAGGCGGGGCGTGCATTCGCACGCCCCGCTCTCAGAAGAGATTGCAAGGTAATCTCTTCTGTGTCGGTGACACCACTTTTGCTTTTCGTTTCCTTCTATCAATGATGTATAGATGCGTATTTGCTTTAAGGATATGTAGCTGATTAATTTGCAAAAGTGGTGTCACCCCAAGAGTATTATCACTTCAACTAAGTAAAGATTACCCTGTAGTTCCCCTCTTTTTTAATAGCACGAGTATCGAAAGCACAATCAAAAAGAGAAACACACTCGCACTCACTACTGGAAAAGTAATAAATCCGAACTTCAACATATGGATTTGTGAACAGCTCGCTGCTTCCTCAAACCCACAACTTATTCCCGCTGATGAAGCAATCTGGTATTGCCAGAGTGTTTGATAGAGTGTGAGCGCAAAACCAGGAAGTGAGAGAGCAAGTGTATGTTTTGCGAGGATTCTTATTTCTTTATGGAGCCATGTAATAACAACGGTAATGAGTTGAGGGAAGAGAAGAATTCTCTGAAACCAGCAAAGTTTACACGCAGGTATCCCATAATACTCTGAATAGAGAAGGCTTCCTACAATTGAGAGAAGGGTAACACCTAGGAACAGAGGAAAAGATTTGTTAGAGATTGTATGTAGTATTTTTTTCTTCTTTAAAAGAAGGAGCAAGACGAGAACAAGTACCCCTCCTTGCATCGCAAGAGCCCCAAGTGCGGAAAGTGTTTCAAATGTATCAATACTCATAGAGCATATCCTAACATATTTCTACCCATTTCCTATTTTCTATTTGACTCTATTTTACTTTTTGATATGATGCCTGCATCGCAATGAGTAAAGATGAAAAGAATATTATTAAAGGGATAGTGGTGGAATCTCTTCCGAATACCATGTTTCTCATTCAGCCAGAAGGAACAGAGAGCGAGGATGAACGCATTCTTGCGTATTTGGCTGGAAAAATGAAATTATATCGCATTCGTGTGTTGGTTGGTGATACGGTTGAGGTTTTGTTGGATCCCTACGGAGGCAAAGGCCGTATTATTAAGCGACTCTAGCGATTATTTTTTAGTGTATGAAAGTTAAATCATCAATTAAAAAGCGATCTCCGGAGGACAAAATCGTTCGTCGAAAGGGGAGATTGTATCGCATTAATAAGTTAAAAAGGAGAAACAATGCGCGTCAGTAGCATTGGTCTTTTATCGTTAATTAGAAGAGAAGTATATGAGACTTTTTGGAATCACAATTCCTGAGAATAAGCAGATTCAGTACGGACTTACTGTTATCTACGGGATAGGGCTCTCACGCGCACAGGAAATTCTCGATCGAGCAGGAATTCAACGTGATATAAAGACAAAAGATATCACACCTGAAGATGAGAAAAAAATTCGTGCAATTGTGGAAGAATACACCCTTGAGGGAGATTTACGAAGAAAAGTAAGTCAGGACATTAAAAGACTTATTGATATTGAGTCATATCGAGGTGGTCGTCACACACGACGTCTTCCAGTTCGTGGACAGCGAACAAAAACGAATAACCGAACGAGAAGAGGTAACAAGCGTGTTACAATGGGTTCGGGAAAGATTAAAGTGAAGAAGTAGCGTATGGGAAAGAAAAGAATTGTAAAACAAAAAGGGCGCACAATGGATAAAAACTTGCGTTCACGAGTGCTCTCTCGTGCCCCAAAGAAGAAACTTGCAAAAGCAATCGTTCATGTACAAGCAACATATAATAATACAAAGGTTCTTGTTACGGATGAGAAAGGAAATGCGGTAATGTTTTCTTCGTCTGGATCTCTTGGTTTCAAGGGTGCAAAGAAAGGGACTCCTTATGCTGCAGCTAAGGTTGGTGAAGTTCTTGGAGAGAAAGCAGAAATGATAGGAATAAAAGAAATTGAGGTTGTTGTGAAAGGTGTCGGATCGGGAAGAGAATCCGCAATCCGTGGTTTTATTTCAAAATCAAGTGCAGAAATTACTAAAATTGAGGATAGGACACCTGTTCCATTTAACGGTCCTCGTCCTCGTAAGGCACGACGTGTATAAGGAAGAAGTATATGGCAAAGAAGGTAAAAAAATACAAGCTCGCAAGAAGATTAGGGTCAGAGATCTTTGAGAAAACACAGGGGCAGAAGTTCCTTCTCTCAGAGCAGAGACGAGCAAAGAATCGAACAGGGAGACCTCGTCGTCTCACTGATTACGGTCTTGCACTTATACAGAAACAAAAAGTTCGTTTTGCGTACGGGGTTTCAGAAAAGCAATTTTCAAATCTTGTGAAAAAAGCATTTGCTTCTGCAAAGTATGGAGAGGCTCCAGCAGATACACTTTTTAAGCTCCTTGAAAAAAGACTTGATAATGTAGTGTATCGTGTGGGAATAGCAAGTACACGTGCTTTTGCACGTCAGCTTACTACCCATGGACACATTACTGTGAATGGGAAAAAGATTGATATCCCTTCCTACTCTGTAAAGAAGGGAGATGTTCTTTCGATACGAGAGGGAAGTAAATCAAAAAAGGTGTTTGAAGATCTTGAAAAAAGGCTTGCAGAAATGCGTGTTCCTGCGTGGTTGAAAATCGATCCAAAAAAACTTCAGATTGAGGTTGTAGGAGAGCCAAAGAATCCTGAACCGTTCTTCAATTTCCAAGCAGTTATTGAGTTCTATAGTCGATAGTTCTCTTCTCTATTCGTTGATGGTGATTTTCTCTTTTTCTTATATACATGTGTACAAGATAATGAGGAAATCTTTTCATTATAATTAACAGTTCGTTATTGTACGATTATGTTTCAAAAAGAAATTCTACTTCCAAAAAAAATAACTGTCGTTGAGGAGGATGGACCAAAAGGAGTGTATGAGATAGAAGGTCTCTATCCGGGGTATGGTCACACTCTTGGAAATTCTCTTCGTCGCGTCATTCTCTCTTCTCTTCCTGGTGTGTCCATTATCTCTATCAAAATAAAAGGTGCGGACCATGAATTCGCAACACTTGATGGAGTGAAAGAGGATGTGCTTAATATCATACTCAATCTCAAAAAAGTTCGTTTTATGCTCCGTTCCGGAGACGAGGCAGTTATACGTCTTCATGTGAAGGAGAAGGGAGGTGTCCATGCGAATGCTTTTGAAAAGATGGGAGAGGTTGAGGTGCTTAATCCCGATCAATATATCGCAGAAATTACATCTTCAAATGGAGAGCTTGATATTGAACTTGAACTTGCGAGAGGGATTGGTTATCTTCCAAAGGAAGAATTTAAGAAAGAGAAGGAAGCAATTGGAACAATTCTTGTCGACGCGATTTTCAGCCCAATTCGAAAAGTTCGCTATGAAGTAGAAAATATGCGTGTTGGAGATAGAACCGATTATAACCGATTGAGAATCTCTTTAGAAACAGACGGAAGTATTTCTGCAAAAGAAGCACTTGAGTCTGCTCTTAAGATAATGCTCAAACAGTTTCAGTCTATTCTTGACCTTAAACTCGATGAAGACGAAAAAGAAGTGAAGGAAGATAGCTCTACGATTGATGAAAAAGTTAGTGAAGATTCTGAGGGAGAGTATGACGATAGCGAGATGGTAGAGCTTCTCAAGACACGAATTGATACGCTCGACTTCTCTTCTCGAACAGAACGAGCACTCGCTTCTGCAAATATCAGGACGCTTGGCGGACTCATCAAAAAATCAAAAAATGAGCTCCTTACAATAGAAGGATTTGGTCAGAAGAGCCTTGATGAGGTAATAGATACACTCTCTACATTTAAACTCACATTAAAAGATAAGTAGTATTATGAGACATCATAGAAAAAATAGAAAATTTGGACGAAAGGTAAATGTTAGGCGAGGGTTTATTCGTTCACTTGCGATTGCACTCATTGAAAATGAGCGAATTATTACCACGGAAGCAAGAGCGAAAGAACTTCGTCCTTATATTGAAAAGCTTGTCACGAAAGCGAAGCGAGGTGAGCTTGCGGATAGGAGATTCATTTCTTCTCGCCTTGGGAACCAGGCAAAGCTTGCAAACAAGCTTGTGGATAATATCGCACCGCGTTATAAAGATCGTAATGGTGGGTATACAAGAATTATTAAACTCCCTCAGCGTGCAGGGGATGCGAGTCCGATGGCTCTCATTGAATTT
>JALVJP010000055.1 GCA_027028225.1 Candidatus Parcubacteria bacterium | reverse complement strand
TATCTGGGTAGATCACTACGATCTTTTTTAGTGATTTAATACTTGCTTATGATTAGATTTCGAAAGAAAAGAAGAAGAGAGGATATTAAGTTTGATCCTGATGAGATATTTATTGATAGTATTAATCCATCTGGTTTTGATGAACAGCAGATGGAGGGTGTTTTCGAAAAACCAATTTCTCGTATCTCTCTTATCATACTTAGTGTTATTCTCGCACTTACTTTTCTCCTCTTTATCGGTAAATCATACTCTCTCCAAGTTTTTCATGGTGAGGAGTATCGTACACTCGCGGAGAGAAATATTTTACGGAGAATTCCTATTTTTGCGGACCGTGGTGTTATCTATGATCGAAATAAGATAGAGCTTGTATGGAATACAAAAGAGAGGGAGGGGGATTTCTCAAGAAGGCATTATCGCGGAGAGGCTTTTAGTCATCTATTGGGGTACGTGCGCTACCCACAGAAGGATAGTAGCGGTAAGTATTGGTCATTTCAGACACAAGGCGAATATGGGATAGAACGTCTATATAATGATGTTCTTTCTGGTGAGAATGGTTCACAGATTGTAGAGTATGATGCAGAAGGAAATCCGGTCTCAGAGAATCTTATTTTTCCTGTTCAGCATGGGGAGAATGTTATTCTCACAATTGATGCAAATATTCAAGAGGAACTTTATGCAAGCTTACGGGATTATATAGAAGAACATCATTTTATAGGGGGAGGTTCAGCAATTATGGATGTTCACAACGGAGAGCTTCTCGCGATTGTAAGTTATCCAAGCTTCGATTCAGAGATAATGACAAACGAGCGTAAAAAGGTAGGCGGCTTTCTTAGAGATAAACGAAAACCATTTTTCAATCGCGTTGTTTCCGGGCTTTATCCTCCTGGATCTACGGTGAAGCCGTTTATAGCTCTTGCTGCCCTCAATGAGGGTGTTATTCGTCCAAATACAACTATTCGTAGTACTGGAAAAATTGAGGTAGAGAATCCGTATAATCCATCAAAACCATTTATTTATCGCGATTGGAAACGAGGGGGTCATGGAATCACAGATGTGAGAAAAGCGATTGCGGAATCGGTAAACACTTTTTTCTATGCGATTGGTGGCGGGTATAAATCACAGAAAGGGTTAGGAATAAATAAGATTAATGAATACCTCCATCGTTTCCGTATAGGAGAAAAAACGCATTTCTCGCTTTTCCCAGAAAAGGGCGGTGTTATTCCTAGTCCTGAATGGAAAGAGAAAACATTCCATGATCCGTGGAGGTTAGGAGATACCTACATTAGTTCTATCGGTCAATTTGGATTTCTCGTAAGCCCGCTTCAGTCACTTCGGTCGTTTTCTGCTATTGCGAACGAGCACTTCTTTGTGAGTCCCCGCATTACTTTATCTGAGCCGATTATAAGAGAGCCACTTCAGGGTATTAAGAAAGAGTATATTGATTTAGTGCGAGAAGGTATGAGAGACGTTGTGAGAAAGGGAACTGCTCAAAATCTTCTCATTGATGAGG
>JALVJP010000054.1 GCA_027028225.1 Candidatus Parcubacteria bacterium | reverse complement strand
CACCAAGAATAGTAAGACCAGCGATTACAGAAGTGATGAGATGAGACCATTTCGCATTCCATATGAATACAAGCACAAGAGCTGTCGCAAAAATGAGAACAATCGAACTTGTATCAGGTTGTTTTATGAGAACAGCCCCCGGAACAAGAAGATGAAGAAGATAAATAGAAAAACCCTTTTTTGTACGTACAAACGACTTATATCTACTTAACCAATGAGCAAGAACAAAAACAATTCCTATTTTAAGAAACTCAACTGGCTGAAAGCTAATAAATCCGAGAGAAATCCACCTCCTCGCTCCACCATGAGCAAAACTAATTCCGGGAACAAATACGAGTAAGGTGAGCAAGATACTTAGTACATAGAGTAGGTACGCATAACGATCAAAAAGCTTAGTAGGAATATAGCGTACAACAAAAAACATAAGTGCAACTCCACCAATCGCACCGATACCAAGGTGTTTTACCAACCCTACAATAAAATGGTGAGAATTTCTCGCAAATAGACCGAGAGATGCGGAAATATACATTACCGAACCAATTACAAGGAGAATAAATGTAATCCAAACAAGAATACGATAAAGTTTTTTCTTCTTTTGCCTCATAGAGATACATTAGTATGGGAGATTCTTCATTACCACAACAAGAATCCCAAGGAGTGAAGTAAATACAGTGAACATCCAATAGCGCATCGTGATACGCTCTCGTGACCACCCAAGATACTCAAAATGGTGATGGAGCGGTGCTACATGGAATACTTTTCTGTGAAAGAATCGCCGTGAAATAATCTGGATAATCACAGAGAGTGAAGTGAGAATAAGTGGAAGCCCAATGAGAATAAACTCAAAAACGGTGTGAGTAAGAAAGATGAGTGATGAGAGTGAGAGGACGAGTGCGAGAATTCCTGTCTCCCCAAGGTAGAAACGCGCAGGAGGAACATTAAACCAGAGAAACACGAAGAGTGATGAAGCAACAAGGAAAGAAAACCCTGCGATACTCCACTGATTTTGGATAATCCCTATCACTCCGTATGCAGCAAAGATGATTGCGAACACTCCTCCAGCGAGACCGTCAATTCCATCAATAACTGCGCTCGAAAAGAGTCCGAGCATTACAATAATGTAGAAGAGAATAAAGAGCCACCCAAGCTCAATCTGAATATTAAGAAGTGGGATAGTGAGTTGATGGAACCCAAGCTTCTCGTAGAACCAAATCCCCTCAATTGCACCAAGAAACGCAACAATAAAAACTCTCACCTTCCTAGGAATTCCTCCGTTCAAAAAATGATCACTCTTTGCGAAAATCTGGAGAAAGTCATCAACAAGCCCAAAGAACGCCCCCAAAAGGAGTGAGGCGAAAGGAATAAGCGTCTGATTTCTTGTAATCACATGAAAGAAGTAGTTTGAAAACGAACCATTGTCAGTCCCTACAATCGAGCCGAGAAGCGAAATGAATAAAATCGTAAGCGTGATGGTAAACCAAATGAGAATCCCTCCCACGCGTGGTGTGGATAC
>JALVJP010000053.1 GCA_027028225.1 Candidatus Parcubacteria bacterium | reverse complement strand
CTATGACTGTTACAGGTATGGTTGTAGATGGAAATGTAGGAGATGCGCTTACCGCAAGTGCAACACTCGCATTCGATAATCCGGTAAACCAAGCACAGGAGGATGCAACAGATTATGATGTTGATAGCTTTGTTATTCCAGTTGCTGGGGTAAACATCGGATCAGGTTCTCTCTTCGGTCTTGGAAATGTAACCTTCCTTGGATGGCTTACTATTCTTCTCGGACTCTTTATCCTCTTCCTCATCGTGCGATGGCTCTACCTTGAGCGTGAAGAACTTCGCGCACAAGCATACGCGAACTATCACAGAGGAGGATACTATCCACCTCAAGCACCAGCACGACACTATGAAGCACCGGTTCGTGAGCGTGAGGGAGGACTCCATAGCGTTCCTTCTCAGCGTGAAGTTGCACGACGAGGAGAGGAAGATCCAGGATATCGACCATACCGACCAAATCGGTAACATAGAAAAAAGAGCGTAAGCTCTTTTTTCTTTTGGAAGGTGGTAGGTGGTGGTGGGGAGGGTGAGGGCAAAGCCCTCACCCTCCCCACCACCTTTATGTAAAGCACGAAGTGCTTTGTCACCCAGCCCTAGTTTTCTCTGATGTTTGAAATCTCATGTAAAAAACAATATCTCACACACTTTCTTTCATAAGATAGCGTTGTTCTACAAAACTAGAGCTGGGTCCAGGAGTATTATCACTAACATTAACAAGACAGGTGGCGTACTTATTCTCTGGATTCCCGCTTTCGCGGGAATGACAGAGGGGGGGGTGGATTTCGGTTCAAGCCCGGAATGACAGTGGGGCAAGTGCAATGCATTTGCCTCACCACTCAAAAACCGCGAAGCAGTTTTTGTCACCCCGGACTTGATCCGTGGTCTAGAACAACATACGAAGTATGTTGTCATTCCCAACCCACCACCTCTTCAATCCAAAACCACCACCTCTTCATTCCCAACTCACCACCTCGTCATTCCCAACTTGATTGGGAATCCAGTAAATGAACCACTATCGCAAACAAACCACTTTGTTATCCATTAAACCGTATACTTAAACAAACCGCTTATCATCCCATACTTGATCCGGGGTCCAGGAGTGTTACCACTTACTCCAATAAAAACGAACAGAACAGTTGCACTCTTCCTTTCTTTCACTGAATGAGTAAAGTAGAGGGTATGGAAAAAGAGAAGGTAACAATCATTCATAGCCTCGACGAACTCCACCTCTTCTCGTGTATGGTTTTCGGAGAGGTAAATGATACAGAGAGGGATAGCGCAGGAATCATTCTCCTCTCGGGGGATCTTGGTGCAGGAAAAACTGCGTTTGTAAAAGAACTCGCGGATTGTCTTCATATAAAGGAGGAAATTACGAGCCCTACTTTTGTAATTCAAAAAGAGTATAGTGTTCGCGATAGTACATCTTCTTTTAAAAAGCTCATTCATATTGATGCGTATCGATTAGAGAGAAAAGAAGAGCTGGAGTATTTAGGATGGGATGATCTTATTTGCAATCCGGAGAACCTCATTCTTATTGAGTGGCCTGAGAAAGTAGTAGGGATTGAAATTCCACATGCACTCCATATATATTTTGAGAGCACAAGAGGTGATGAAAGGAGGGTAAGTATCCTTTCAAATACACAATCCGTTTGATATAATGCTCGTATGTTTAATCCAGATAAAAAATCCGCGAACCCCAAGAGAGATTGGAAGAGTGAAGCATTTGAAAGTCTTAAGAGAATAAGTGAAGGAAAAGAGGAGGTTCCAGAGACAATTTCTGATTCTTTTATTGAGTTTTCAAATGAATTCAAGGAATTTGGGGATACACAAAAATTTGTTCTTATTCAGAAGGGAGATTCGCTCATTTTTGTCACTAAACCCGATGGGCATGTAGAACTTCTCGAGTTTGCTCAGAAAAAGTTTGGTGATGATATTATTAATCGAGGTGGAGGTTTTCTTCTTTCAGATCCAGACAATAAAACACTTGAAATTCTTGACCGGTATTCGTTCCGTATAGGTCGCACTCATGTAAAGAGAGATGTTATTGCTGATTTTCTTCGCGAGAAGCTGAAAGACTCCTATGATAACATTGTTATTGAGCGTGATTATTAATTGTCGGGAAAAGCGGTTGCATGCAGCACAGCCGATTTTCCTTTTCCTTAATTCACCACAACTCTTACAAAGAGAAAAAAAGTATCACATTTCACGATCGTGAAATGTGATACTTTTTTCTTATCGTTTCCCTCTTCTCGTGCTAGCATAAGAATGATGGTTACACAAAAGAAAACACTTGTTCTCCTCGATGCACACGCAATCATTCATCGCGCCTATCACGCGCTTCCGCAATTTACCACACGCGATGGATTTCCTACCGGTGCAGTGTACGGATTTGTGAGTATGATTCTCAAGATTATTGATGACTTTCACCCTGACTATATCGTCGCTGCCTACGATCTTCCAAAACCAACTTTCCGGCACGAGACTTTTGAAGGATACAAAGGAACGCGAAAGGAAACAGACGAGGAGCTTAAAATGCAGATAGGAATTACGAGAACATTCTGTGAACTCTTCTCCATTCCTATTTACGATTCTCCTGGTTTTGAAGCAGATGATATACTCGGAACAATCGCAGAAAAAACAAAAGATGAAAAAGATCTTTCCCTCGTTATTGCTTCTGGTGATATGGATACGCTCCAGCTTGTAGAGGGGAAGCGCGTCCGTGTGTTTACCCTGAAGCGAGGGTTGAGTGATACAATCATCTATGATGAGAAAGCGGTACGCGATCGTTTTGGTTTTGCTCCACCGCTTATTGTGGACTATAAGGCGCTTCGTGGAGACCCATCTGATAATATCCCAGGGATTAGGGGAATTGGAGAAAAGACAGCACTTTTCCTTGTAAATACATTTGGAACAATTGAAGAAATATATCGTCTTTTAGAAGAGAAGGGAGATGAGTATTTTCTTTCAAAAGGAGCAACAAAGCGACAGGTGAAGTTGCTACGAGAAGGGAAAGACGATGCAGAATTTTCTAAAATTCTTGCAACAATTCGTCGTGATGCACCTATTGATTTTCACCTCCCCTCTTCTCTCTGGTTTGATCGTGTACGTGTGGAGGAGGTTATACGATTTTTCCAGAAGTATGAATTTCGTTCTCTTCCACAACGATTTCTCAAAACACTTGAAAAGCTTGGGGTAGAGAATTCTTCGAGCGGACAAAATAGCAGTGAACAAAGTGAGGTGTTTGACGAGAGGGGGCTTCATGAACTTTCTACAATGCTTCATCTTATTGATTCTGACTATACAGAACCGAGCCGTGACGACATTCTCAACTATACAGGAGAGAGGACATTTTCTTCTGCGCGCATAAAACTTGAAACAGAGCTTCGTTCCCTTCCAAGAGTAGAACAACTCTTTCTCAATGTGGAAAAACCACTTATCTCTATTGTGGAAGAAATGGAGCAAACGGGAATTCTTCTCAACACACCTTTTCTTGAAAACCTTTCTCATCGTTATCACGAGGAACTTAAAAAACTCGAAGAAAAGATATATGAGATTGCAGGAGAATCTTTTAATATAAAATCTCCAAAACAACTTTCTGAAATCTTATTTGAGAAAATGAAGCTTTCTACAAAAGGGATTAAGAAATCAAAGAGCGGGTCTTATTCTACGAATGTTGATAATCTTAAAAAGCTCGAGGGAGAAAATGAAATTATTCCACTTATTATTGAATACCGTGAACTTCAGAAACTCCTCTCCACTTACATTGATGTGCTTCCCGAAATGGTGAAGGAGGATGGGAGAATCCATGCGGAGTTTCTTCAGAACGGAACTTCAACAGGGCGTTTCTCCTCACGAAACCCAAACCTTCAGAATATACCTACACGCACTGGGCTTGGGCGTGCGATTCGTGAAGCGTTTATCGCTCCGAAAGGAAAACAACTCGTCTCTTTTGATTATTCACAAATTGAGTTGAGAATTCTCGCACTTCTTTCAGAAGATGAGGGATTAAAGGAAGTATTCCGGCGAGGGGGAGATATTCATCGCGCCGTCGCTGCGCGTATTGCGGGTATTTCCGAAGAAGAGGTAGATCGCGAAATGCGACGAAAGGCGAAGGTGGTGAACTTTGGAATTCTCTATGGAATGGGAATTCGTTCTCTTGAAAAGGAGATGGGAACGACGAAACAGGAAGCACAGATGTTCTATGAAGGATTTTTCACACAGTTTCCGAAAGCAGGAGAATTTCTCGAGGCAACGAAGCGTTTCGCACACGAACATGGATACACAGAAACACTCTTTGGGCGACGACGACAGTTTCGTGACATTAATTCAAAACTTCCCTACATTCGTGCGATGGCAGAGCGTATGGCGCTCAACGCTCCAATTCAAGGAACCGCTGCGGACATTATCAAAACTGCGATGGTGCATATCTATCAGAAATTTATTACCCAATTTCCAGAAACGAAACTCCTCCTTCAGATTCACGATGAGATTATTTACGAAGTTCCAGAGAAAGACTTGGAGGTATTTATCAAGAAAGCAAAAGATGAGATGGAACATATTCTTGAACGCTCCTATCTTAAACATGAGCCGGATATTCCGCTTTTGGTGCATGTGGCGTTCGGGTTGCATTGGGGAGAGTTGAAGTAATTATTATCCACAAGTTATCAACATATAGTATTGCTTTTCTTTTTGTTTAGTCCATCATCGAAGATGATCGAACCCTGGTGTCATGCGTGACCCGGGGTCTTTCTTATTGTAGAATAGCGTCTATGGATAATATAAAACGCTTTAAAAGTCTTAAATAAATCTTA
>JALVJP010000052.1:9198-13575 GCA_027028225.1 Candidatus Parcubacteria bacterium | reverse complement strand
ATATGAAGTTATTACTTACCTCGTGTCAACTCGTTCTCTTAAGAAAGCATGGGCTCGTTATGCAGATGTAGATCTCACCCATGGAGTACACGGTGGTCTTCTTGATATCAATGAAGAGAACATCAAGAGGATTTCTCAAGATATAAAAACAAACAAGGATATTTCCTTGGAGGCAAAAAAGATTTTAGAGAGTGAGTCGAAGAAAAAAGTATCTGAACTTCTTGAACTTATTTTTGGTTCTGCGATTGCGACAAAGACATCTGATGTTCACTTTGAACCTCAAGAGGAGCAAGTTCGTTTGCGCTTCCGTCAAGATGGTGTTTTACAGGAGATTCTCTTTATGCCATATGAAATTTACAATAAACTCCTTGCACGAATGAAACTCCTCTCAAAGATGAAAATTACTCAGACGCGAAGTGCACAGGATGGGCGATTTACTATTGATTTTGATGGAAAGGAAGTTGAAGTTCGTGTATCAGTAATGCCATCGGCGTATGGAGAGGCGTTTGTGATGCGTATTCTCAATCCTGATGGAATTAATGTTGGGTTAGAAAAATTAGGAATTGAAGCGAAGCTTTACGATATTCTCTTAGAGGAAATTAATAAACCAAATGGAATGATCCTCACTACAGGACCGACTGGATCAGGAAAGACAACAACACTCTATTCTGTGTTGAGAAAGGTATATACACCAGAAGTGAAAATTCTCACAATTGAAGACCCGATTGAATATCATCTTGAAGGGATTGAACAAACGCAGGTGGATCGTGATAAGGGGTACGATTTCCTCGCAGGGCTTCGTGCAGCACTTCGTCATGACCCTGATATTATCATGGTAGGTGAAATTCGTGATAATGAAACCGCAACGATTGCAGTGAATGCATCGCTCACAGGACACCTTGTGCTCTCCACCCTCCATACGAATTCTGCGGCTGGAGTAATTCCTCGTCTCATTGATCTTGGAATTAATCCAAAAATCCTTGCAGCAGCACTTTCCCTCTCTATTGCTCAACGGCTCGTGAGAACGGTATGTAAATCCTGTGCCTATACTTATGAAGCATCTGATGAGGAGAAAAAAACAATTCGTACAATTCTCCAAAAAGCGAAAAAGAATAATAAACCACTCGCAAATTATGGTATTGATCCTGATCAAGAAGTATTTACTCTCACAAAAGGAAAAGGGTGTGATGTGTGTAATGGTACAGGTTACAAGGGGAGAATTGGTATCTTCGAAGCAATCGTAACAGATGAACTTGTAGAAGAATTACTCAATAAAAAACCTTCAGAACAAGAGGTTCGCAAAATTGGTGAGAAACAAGGACTTTTTGACATGCGGGAAGATGGTGTAGTAAAAGTGCTCAGAGGTCTTACTACATTAGAGGAGGTTCAATCTGTTGTAGATTTAAATATAACAAACATCACAAAAGTTCACACTCCTGAGGAAGTGGGAGGTAAGAATAAAGATGAAAAAAGTAGTATTACCACTACCTCCTCCCAACCAACTTCTTTACAGCAAGAAAAACAAGCGTCTTATTCCTATAATAAAGATAATCTGAAAAAAAATGATTCAGGAAATAGTAGTTACAACACAATAAAACAGGACGATTTACATAAAGAGATACACTTCCTTATTGATTACCTCCACATGCTCGAAGCAGAACAAAAGATGAATCCAGACATTGATGCATCTTCAAAGATTTACGAAGTGAAGGATATGATTATTCGTCTTCTCGAGAGAGAATATTCAGGTCCAATACATCCTACTCTTCATTCTGCAATGCGACATCTTGATGACCTCCATAAAGAACAGAAAGAAAATCCAAAAGCAGCTATCGGGCATCGCATTCAAAAAGTGAGGGAGGATATTGAATCGGTAATCAAGCATGGTGATGAAACACAAAAAGAGACCGCTTAGGTCTCTTTTATAGATAAAGGAACGGCGGGCGAGAGAGTATCTCTCGCCCGCCGTTCCTCTCTCCTACGCACGCACCTGGTCTTCAAAAAGTTCTGAATACTTTTTTATGGAGACAATGATATCTTGTCGTCCATATGCGTAAGGGGCAACCGCGTAAGGAGGGAAGATGAATACAATATTCTCTCCATCAGCGTACCAGAGTTGCCAATTTTCTTTTTTTGGAGCTATTCCTACCTCATCATACTCAATCCCTTTTGCGGAAAGTTGTTCTCCAGCGATGTTGTGAAGTTTTTTGAGCGCATCATTTAATGCGAGAATATCATCAAGTGTGAGTTTCTTTCCCGATTTCCTATCGTAGTTAAACACAGCATAATCATTGCTTCCGTGTGCTCCTCCGGTATATTCATATATCTCGAGAATGTAGGAATTAATTGAGGGTGAAGATGTCGCCGTTCCGATAATTTCAATATCGTTCTTCACGAAGAATTCTGACTCTGGTTCGTTATCAACAGAAGCGTTCCTTGAAAACGCATCTAGTTCCTTGTTAATGTATTCTTTCACTTCTTGCTCTACTGTTTTTGATGGAAACGGATCAAGGTTTATGTTGTAGCTATAATACATATCTCCACCAGATGATTTTCCATTATGGTAGGTGATATTCGATTTAATTGTCTTCTTTCCGTCTTTGGAGGTAACAATTTTTTCCTTATGAAAGAATACAATACCATCCTTTTTTTGCTCCTCTTTACTTGAAAAAGAAGAGAAGATAAGAGTGAGTAAAATGACAAGACCAAGAACAGCAACAATAGTGAGTATTGGTGCTACTTTTACCTTCTTCATACACCCATATTATTAGCACAAGCGTGAGAAAAGAAAATATTTTTTACCATGCTATACTTCCATTATGATTACTCTTCTTACTGGTGATAGAGAAAAACAAAAAGAATATGTGAAACAGCTGTGTCGTGAGAAACTTGCTGTTGAAAAAGTACAGTCAATTTATCGTGATGATTTAGAGTCTCACACCCTCGAAGAAATTCTCCCCTTTCATAGCGGGCTTTTTGGTACTCGTGAGTGTTTCATTGTGTATAATCTTTTTAAACATTATTCGCCACACAAATTTCTCCTCCACTACAAGGATTCAGATAACTTCATTTTTCTTTCAGAAGAAAAACCAACGAAAGAACTCCTTAAACTTTTAAAAGAAAATAATATCCCTGTGAAATCTTTCGAAGAGAAAAAGAAGAAAAAATGGAATGGGAGTAAAAATTTTACCCTTGCCGATTTTGTACTAGGAAAAAAGAAAAAAGATGCGTGGCTTCTCTATAGGGAACTCATCGAAGAAGGCTCATCCGCGGAGGAGCTCCACGGAATGCTCTTTTGGGCGGTGAAAAATCTTGCACTCGTGTTGGCGGGTGAAACGCAAGGAATGAAACCTTTTATGATAAAAAAGTATCAAGGTTTCTCACGCAGTTTCTCTCCTCAAGAACTGTTGGAATATATTACACACTTAAAGAGAATGCTTCACGAGCGAGATCGTTTCTCTTCACTTGAGGAGGAGTTAGAATTGTTTATTCTTTCTTCTTAATTTCTATGCAATGAAATCAAGATAATTTTCTCTATTAATTACTTCATAGTGAGCATTCTCATAGGTATTAATCCACTCTTTCGGTGTTTTTGATGTTTTTTTGTTCTTCCACTTAAATTCGTATCCATAAAGTTCTCCATCATACTCCTCTATTAAATCTATCTCTTTCCGATCCCATGTTCTCCAGAAATACCTGTTCATATGAATATTTTGGTACTCTGTTTTTTTAAGTCGTTCCATAAAGAGGTAATTCTCCCACAGCATTCCAACTTCATCACTACTTCGTGCGTTGAGTGCGTTAAAATTATTGATGAGGACGTTCCGTATCCCGTTATCATAGAAATAGTACCTGCTTGTTTTAGTAATCTCTTTACGGAGATTTCTTGAAAACCCGGTTACTCGTTTGATGATAAAAACTTTCTCTAGGAGATCGAGATAGTTTTCAACTGTTCGTGAATTTAATCCAACAGAATTTCCAATCTCATTCAACGATACCTCTTTTCCTATCTGAAATGCGAGCTTTTGGAGAACTGTATGTATCTTGTCTGCCTTCTTTATTCCTGCAAACATAAGGAGATCTTTATACAAGTATCCATCCTTAATCTCTCTCAAAATATCTCTTTTCTCATCGTATCCTATTGAAGAAATAACCTCTGGGTAAGATCCATAGATAATTCTCTCCTCCAAATTTTTTAGAGTTTCTGATGAATTCTCGTAATTGTTTAGTTCGAGTTGTGCGATTGGATAGAGAGTAAACTGCCATTTTCTTCCCACAAGCGGTTCCCCGATTTGATTTGCGAGTTCGAAACTCGAAGATCCGGTGACAATTACTCGTATTTCTGGGATATGATCCACGATGAGTTTTAGGTTGATT
>JALVJP010000052.1:806-9188 GCA_027028225.1 Candidatus Parcubacteria bacterium | reverse complement strand
CTGTTGCCAATATGCTTGCGTAACGCCTCTATTGATTCAGAGGAGAGCCATTTTCTATCGTCAATACTTTCTCCGTTGGCGTAAAGATAAGGCTTATTCATTTCTTCAAGAATTTTTCTAAGAAGAGTTGTTTTCCCAACTTGTCTTGCTCCGTATATCACTACTACTTTGTTGGGTTGTATTTTTTTGATGATACTATCTTTTATGTATCTTTCTATATACTTCATACTACTCGTTATAATAGCATCTTATTTATGTAAATACAAGAAATATATTAATTTGTTGTAGTAGAATACACAAATTTTTATTATTTTTTCGAATTAACGTGTTTTTCCCTATATACAAAAATCCTCGTTCAAACATTCAATTGAATGTTTGAATAACTCTCAGTATAGAAACTATACGAGAGGTTTTGTTTATCTCTGTGTTCGTAAGATTAGATATGAGAATGAGGAGTTTTTTGTAAAGAGACGGGCGAGTGCGTAGATTATGCACTCGCCCGTCTCCTATATAACGAACTCCCAACTGAAATATTGCTTATGTCGAATGAATATCTTTGTTGAAGGTGTGGTAGTTGAAAAGCCCTCTTTTCCTGATAGACTAGAAAGAAGTATGACTCAGGCGAAAAAGAAATCCACAAAAGGGAAAAAGAGTACAAGGAAAAGTGAAGGAAAGAAAAAAGGAACACTTTCTTTCTTCAAGAAATTTCCTTCTCTTTTTTCTTTCCTTATTCCGCGTCATCGATTTGCGAGGATGCTCCTTTGGTCGCTTGTGTTTCTCTTTCTTACAATGTCAGGAATTGGGATTGCGGGTCCGGTAGGAGATTGGTTTAATAGGGTTTTTCTCAAAACACCATTTGGGCATACGTGGATTATCTTTCCTCTCACCTTTATCCTTCTTCTCTGGAAAGATTTTCATCGTCTCATATTTGGAAAGCGTGAGTTTTTCGCTTTTCTTTCAACTCTTCTTTTTGGTTCTGGGCTTCTATCTCTTTTCTCTCTTCACGCACAATCTCCTTATGGTGGGGTAGTAGGAACATGGTTTGCGGAACTTCTTGAAAATGGTTTTGGAATTTATTTCTCTGCGATATTTTTTATCATCGTTATCATTCTTTCGCTCATACTTCTCTTTGACCCACACCTCCGTGCAATCAATTCCTTGAAAGAAAAAGTTGAGGAAAAAATGCAAGAGTATGAAGAGGAGAAAGAGAAGGAGAAAAAAATTGAAGAGGCGATTATAAAGAATGAAGAAAAAGAGAACACTTCTCCTCAGCAAAAAGAAACTCCATCTCAGGTAAAAAAAGAAAAGAAAAATAAAAAAGAGGAAGAAGCACATTTTGATACAAGCGTTCCCTTCATCTCTTCTTATAAGATTCCACCAATTTCTCTTCTTGGAACCTCTTCAGGAAAGCCTTCCACAGGAGACATCAAGGCGAACGCGAATCTCATTCAGCGCACGCTTATGAACTTTGGAATTCCGGTGGAAATGGATGAAATCTCCATTGGACCAACAGTAACACGTTATGCAATTAAACCTGCGCAAGGAATTCGCCTCTCACGCATCGCGAGTCTTCAAAATGAAATTGCACTCGCACTCGCCGCAAAATCAATTCGTATTGAGGCACCAATCCCAGGACGCTCGCTTGTAGGGATTGAGGTTCCTAATAAAGCTACCGCTTCTATTGGACTTGGTTCGCTCCTCTCAGAACCGCAGTTTAAAGATTCTAAAACACCACTTCTCGTATCTCTTGGAAAAGGAGTTTCTGGGGAATCCTATTTTGCAAATGTAGGGAAGATGCCTCATGTACTCATTGCGGGAGCAACTGGGTCAGGAAAATCAGTTACTATTCATAATCTCATTGTTTCACTTCTCTACCGAAACGGACCCGAGATGCTTCGCTTCATTATGATTGACCCAAAGCGTGTGGAGCTTACGCTCTATAAAAAAATTCCACACCTCCTTACCCCTGTAATTACTGATCCCAAGAAAGCAGTGCTCGCATTGAAATGGGCAGTGCGAGAGATGGAGCGCCGTTATGATGTGCTTCAATCGTATGCGGTTCGTGATATTGATTCTTACCACAAGACAATTGTTGCTCCTGCATACAAAGACCTTGAAGAGGAGGAGATAGAATCGCTCTCATCTGAACTCCCTGAAAAGATGCCCTACATTGTGGTCATTATGGATGAGCTTTCTGATATTATGAGCGCATATCCACGCGAGCTTGAAGCGTCAATCGTGCGCCTCGCACAGATGTCTCGTGCGGTAGGAATTCATCTTGTGCTCGCAACGCAACGACCTTCTGTAAACGTGATTACCGGTCTCATTAAGGCAAACATTCCTACACGAATGGCGCTTCGTGTGACATCACAAATTGATTCACGAACTATTCTTGATACACGAGGAGCAGAAAAGCTGCTTGGAAAAGGGGATATGCTCTATAAAGGGGAAAATTCAAATGACCCAATTCGTATCCAATGTCCCTTTGTATCAGAAGATGAGGTTAAATCCGTTGTCTCTTATATTCAAAAACATACGCGTTTTGCGCTTGATGATGAGATTGTTATTCCAGATGAAGAGGTAGACGGAGGTGGCGGATTTGAGCCATCAGAGGAAGGAGGAGATGATCCTCTCTATGAAGAAGCGCGTGCGATTGTGGTGAGTGCACAGAAAGCATCTACTTCCTACCTCCAACGACGCCTCTCAATTGGGTACTCTCGCGCAGCGAGAATTATGGATCTCCTTGAAGAGAGAGGTGTCATCGGCCCTTCGCAAGGATCAAAAGCGAGAGAAGTGTATGAAAAACCAAGCCAGTCGGTCGAAGAACCAGAAGAAGTTCTTAATTAAGGCATTATGTTTTTGTTTGGAAAAAAAACAGTGCGAGGGGTTGTATTCATTCTCTTTTTCATTTTTATTCTTTTCACAATCTCTCGTTACTCTCCATATATAGAGGGCCCTCGTCTTGGTGAAGGAAATTTTCAACATTTTATCAATCTTGTAGACAATTCTTACCATCTTCATGTCGATGTTATTCACACTAAATCTGCATTTCTAAACGGAAGAGAACTTCAATTGAAGGTAAGTGATAGGGATGGTTCTCGTAGATCAATAGATGAAGAGTTATTCTTTCATAACCCTTATGATAATGCGGTAATACGACTTGTTGATTCATTTGGTCATGAAAAGGAATATCCATTCTTTGTTTGGGTAAATTCTCAAATAGGAAAAAGTGAGTAGCATATGCTACCCACTTTTTACTTTTAGACATCCTCTTCCTCGAGCTTTCTTAATTCTCTAAGTTCAACACCTTCTTCGATAAGTCTGAACATTGTCATGAGAATACGAGGGTCGAGGGCAGCACGCCCGATAATAAATCCATCTACCTCTGTTTCTCGAAGGTATTCCTCAATATTCTTATCGTCAAGAGATCCTCCATAAAGGAATCGCATTGATTGCACCGCTTTCATTGATTTGAAGAGGCGTTTCAATTCTGCTTGTATGACCTCCATTGCCTCATTATACTGTTCTGCTTTTGCAGGATGTTTCTCTTCTCCGTCGTAGCTTGCCCATGCAGGTTCGTATGCGATAACGAAACGCTCAGGTTCTTTTTTGGAGACACGATTGAATGATTCTTTCACTTGTTCCGCAAGCTCTTTCTTCCAATTCTTTCCGCGCTCTTTTTCTCCAAAACAGATAATTGGGGTAAGACCTTTTTCAAGTACTGCAATAACCTTTTTTGCAACATCTGCTCGTGTTTCGAGGTGCGCACGCTCGTGATGGCCGAGGAGTACATACTGTGCTCCTGCATTCTTTACCATAAGAGCAGAGGTTTCTCCGGTATAGTTCCCCTCATCTTCATAGAACGCATCCTGTGCTCCTACTGTGTAGTGCTTGTAGGCAACCTCTCGTGCAACTTGATTGAGGTACATATGAGGTGGAAATACAACCATTTCTGTTGTAGTATTTCGAAGAAGGACATTCTTAATTGAATTAAAGAGGCGAATTGCCTGATCTTCACTCGTTACATTCATCTTCCAATGTGAAGCTAGTAGAATTCTCTTTTGTTTCATAGTATATGTGAGTATAGCATAAAATAGTATCTTTTTTACTCTTTCTGCCCTTTCTTAAATAGGTATGGAGTATTATCATCATCCTCCATTTTTGTATTTCTAAGAAGGTAAGCTCTTCTATGTTCAGTGTCGAAGAGGATTGTATCAGAACCAGGATACTTTTTTGCTTCTGTGGTTACTACTGGGAGGAATCCAAGTTCTTTCTCGATAAGGGTAGAGATTATTTCTATTGAATCTTTGTAATAGTCTTCATAGTTTTTCCCTTTGTAAGATAAACCTAAAGCGTTTCCCCCAACAACAATTGCATCAACGGATCCTTCAACCGAGCGATTTTTTATCTCTGAGAGAGATTCTGAAAAATCTTTCATAAACGCTGATTTTCCTTCTTCGGTAAAATGGAACGGATCTTGGTGCGAGAGAAAAGAGATATTTTTTCCCGTATTCTTATCCACTCCAACGACAATACATCCTGTACATGTTTTAAACCCTTCAGATTTTTTATCCCGCCCATCTATTGTTGAGATGATATATGTGTTTTCTCCATCATGCTTAAATCCCTTTTCGTCGAGACTTTTTGTGGTTTCGCCATACTTAATATCTGTAGCATACTTTAATAATCTATAGAGAGGGAATAATGATTCATAATCAGAGAAATGTTGTTTTATTTCCCCAACGCTTACAAGTATTGGAGAAAACTCCTCCTTTAGATGTTCTCTTTTAAGCGCGTTTGGTTTTGGATTATGTTCACTTTTTTCAAGATTTATTTTCATACAAACAAGTATAGCAAATTATAAATATATTTTCCTTACAATATGATATACTACCTACATCTATGGCAAAAAAGAGTGATACAAATCAAAACCCAAAAGAAGAATTAGAGAAGCAATTACAAGAGACAATTGACCTTATCCAGACAAAGTTTGGGGAAGGAGCAATTATCTCTCTTGGAGATGCGCCAAAGGTAGATGTTGATGTGATTCCTACAGGATCTATCGGACTCGATGAAGCACTTGGAGTGGGAGGAATTCCACGCGGAAGAGTGATTGAGATCTATGGACCAGAATCATCCGGGAAAACAACCCTCACGCTTCATATTATTGCAGAAGCACAAAAGAAAGGAGGAATCTGTGCATTTATTGATGCGGAGCATGCGCTTGATCCTGTCTATGCAAAAAATATTGGAGTGAAGGTAGATAGGCTTCTCGTTTCTCAGCCAGATACAGGAGAGCAAGCGCTTGAAATCGTGGACTCACTCGTGCGATCCGGAAATATTGATGTAGTGGTAGTGGATTCTGTTGCGGCACTCACTCCAAAAGATGAGATTGAGGGAGATATGGGTGCACATCATGTAGGGAAGCAGGCGCGTCTTATGTCACAAGCACTTAGGAAACTCACTGCGATTGTTGCGAAGTCAAAGACGACGGTTATCTTCATTAACCAGATTCGTATGAAGATTGGTGTGATGTTTGGATCCCCAGAAACAACCCCAGGAGGAAAAGCATTGAAGTTCTATTCTTCGGTTCGTATTGATATTCGTAGGAAGGCGCAGATTAAGAAAGGTGAAGAGGTAGTAGGAGCACGAACGAAGGTGAAGATTGCGAAGAACAAAGTTGCTCCTCCATTTCGTACCACAGAGTTTGATATCATCTATGGTGAGGGAATTTCAAAGACAGGAGAACTTCTCGCACTTGGAGAGAAGTATGGATTTATCAAAAAATCAGGAGCTTCCTACACCTACGTTCCACCTGAGGGATCAAAAATAAGTGAAGAGGTAAAACTTGGTCGTGGGTATGATGCAGCAAGAAAGAAGCTTGCAGAGGAAAAGGCGGTAATGAAACAGCTTGAAAAGGATATTAAGAAAGCATTGAAAGAAGATATTTAGGGGCGGAGATGTGAATAGTAAAGCGGGCGAGTGCGTAGATTACGCACTCGCCCGCTTACAAAAAGGACGCAATGCGTCCTTTTTGTCGGTGACACCACTTTTACTCTTTTATGTAAGATAATTAGTGAAAGTAATTGCGCACTCATTTTAAGTTGCATACCAGAACTAAATGGTAAAAGTGGTGTCACCCCAGTAACCTCTCACACCTCTGCATAAAAATTCATTGCCCATCTTCCACAAACCCATATACTCATAGTTATGAATCCAACACAGAAAAATATAATTATTTTCACCGATGGATCTTCACTTGGAAATCCTGGCCCCGGAGGGTGGGGAGCAGTAATTGTCGCATCCTCTACAGAGGAAGTGGTGGAACTTGGTGGTTCAAAACCACACACGACAAATAATGAGATGGAACTTGAAGCTGCGGTTGCGGCACTCGCGTATACACTTAGCACCGCTGACCCTATAAAAGTACACACCGATTCCCAATACCTTATCAACGGGGTAACAAAATGGATAATTAATTGGGAAAAGAATGGGTGGAAAACGAAAACAGGAACAGAGGTAAAAAATCGCCGTCAGTGGGAACTCCTTGCTCAATTTATCAAAATGAAAAAGGGGATGATAGAGTGGATTCATCTTCCGTCTCATGTGGGAATTCCCGGAAACGAACGAGCAGATGAGATTGCACAGAAATTTGCACAGGGAGAAAACCCACAACTTTTCCGTGGAAAACTCTCAGACTATTCAATTCAGAATATCGCAGAAATTCCTCATATTGAGGAGAGGAAAGAATTAGGTGAAGGGAAGCGAAGACGGAAAGGAAAAGCGTATGCATACCTTTCTCTTGTAGGTGGTGTTGTGGAACGACATAAGGACTGGGCTTCTTGCGAATCGCGCGTAAAAGGAAAGAAAGCGCGTTATCGTAAGGTGTTCTCTGAGAAAGAAGCGCGAGAACTTGAGAAAGAGTGGTTAAGAGAAACATAAAAATTAGAGCGGTATTTCTCTAGATTCCGGATCAAGTCCGGAATGACAGGCGGGGCGTGCGAATGCACGCCCCGCCTTTCAAAAAAACCCGCCTTTCGGCGGGAAAATATTTTTTTATTTTTTTCGATCTACTGCGGGAGGGTTACCCCTCCCTCCTCGACTTTTCGGTTATCAATAATCGAAATGTCGAGGAAAATTTTTCCTAAGCGCACAGGCTTCTGTGCACTTACGAAAAACTTGTTCCCTTCCGGGTCCGTGAATTGGTACCCGGCGGGTCCCTTTACAAATTGAGACCCATTTTTGTCGAGAAGTAGGAGAAAACTCCCGTCTCGACTGAGCGCAAAGGGAACAATTGCGCTCTGCCCGCTTTCACCGGGTATCTCTACCCAGATTTTTGCGGGCCTACCTCCTTGGTACTCGACGGTTTTGATAATACCGCCTTTCCCGCGAGGAACGCGGATGGCGTTTCCACCTTCCACGACTATTTGGCGCACAATCGCACCCTTTTCGTCGTGTCCAGAGGTGGTCTCCACCCGCGCCTGAGGAGTAATTTTAAAATCCTCAGTAAACGAAACAGGAGTCCCCTCTAACTCCTCTTTCGTCGGCGGAATTCCAGTAGGTGGAATTCCGTGGGTCAAACCCGCTAGAGTAGCGGGGATCTCGTAATACTTCTTTGACTGAGACGTCTCAGCCAAAGAAGTATTATTTTGTGTGCTCGCGCATCCTACCAGGACACTAACGAGTAAAAAAATGATCTTTCTCATGGTATGTAATTTTAAAGTTTACTTAACCATAGCAATACCATTTTTTTTGTCAAGTCTTGAAAGGCACACATTTCTCCTCTATACTAACGCAACTATGCAAATACTTATTTGGATTATTATTCTTATTGTGAGCATCGCCTTTCTTGTGAAATCGGCAGATATCTTCACAGAGAAAAGTGAACAGCTTGGAATTCGTTTAGGAATAAGCTCGCTTGTTGTAGGGGCGACAATTGTAGCAATCGGAACATCGCTCCCGGAACTCCTCTCCTCCCTCTTTGCACTTGGAGCAGGAGAAACAAGCTTTGTGGTAGATAATATTATAGGATCAAACATCGCAAACGCACTCCTCATTCTTGGAATCGGGGGGATTGTTGCGCGAGGACTTATCGCAAAAATTTCGCTCGTTCGCACAGAGCTCCCGTTTTTCTTTATGTCAATGGCGCTTTTTGGATACTTTGCAATTGATAAACTCATTACCCGTGCGGAAGGATTCTTTCTCCTTCTTTTCCTTTCAGTTTTTATGCTCTATCAAACGTTCCAAAAGAAGGTTGCGTTCTTAGAGAATAGTGAGAAGAAACTCGCAAAGAAAGAGTCATTCCTTCGTCTTATTCTCTTTATTGTAGTAAGTGCGATTGTGTTAAGCGTTTCTGCAAAGTATCTCGTAACAAGTGTACTT
>JALVJP010000052.1:0-796 GCA_027028225.1 Candidatus Parcubacteria bacterium | reverse complement strand
GTGTACTTACGCTCTCGCGTCTTCTTGGGGTATCCTCCTCACTCCTCACAATTACTGTCGTCGCATTTGGAACCTCACTCCCAGAAATTATTACTTCGGTTTCTGCAATCCGAAGAGGAAGCCATGGAATTGCAATTGGAAATGTGCTCGGATCGAACACCTTCAACCTCCTCCTTATTGGAGGACTTCCTGCACTCATTCATCCGTTGAGTATTTCTCAAGAAACTTTTGTGGTGGGGCTTCCGTTCTTTGTTATCGCGACATTCATTGCCTTTTTCAGTCTCTATGACGATCGTGTGGATCCGTGGGAGGGTCTCGCAATGATATTCTTTTACCTTGTCTTTCTTGGGAAGATTTTGCATATTCTCTAAGGAGAAGTATAGGGAAGCGGGCGAGTGCGTAGATTACGCACTCGCCCGCTTTTTCTGGATTCCGGGTCAAGCCCGGAATGACAGCGGGGCGAGGGCAGAGCCCTCGCCCCGCCTCTTATAGAAACCAAATGAGGGTCACCTGTGGATAAAATGTGAATAAAAGAGAGCATAGAGACATATACTTGACTTTATGTCTAGTTATGCTAATTTTTAGGCAAACCTAAAAAATCTAGCAATGAAAAAAATATTATTTATTGCGACCCTCGTGGTCGCGCTGACCGGCTTCGCCCAAAATACTGGGCAAGCCAACGTGCGCCGGGGAGCATCCTGGCGCACAACCGGCATTGCCGGTAAAATCTCCCAGATTGTCTGGGAGGGTAGGGATACAATCCCTACAGGCGCCCATTGGGTCAAGATCGTTGACC
>JALVJP010000051.1 GCA_027028225.1 Candidatus Parcubacteria bacterium | reverse complement strand
GGTTCACTGAAAGGAGCGCAACAAATGAGATAAATGCGAGGAAGCCAAGAGAACGGGCGTGTGATGTCTCTTTTGCAATCCCTACTGGCCCAGCGAGTGATTTGATAGATTCTTTTCCTGTAATAAGCTCCCAGAATCCCCTTACTGTACGCACTGTCATATGGTAGGTTTCTCTTCCTCCAAATTGAAGCGCTTGCAGTGGGTTTAAATTCATCTTCCCCTCCACAAGAGTAGAGAGACCTATTCTCTTTTCTCCTTCAATCTCTCTCGTTTTGAGGTGAATGTCTTGCAACTTCCCCTTTCTGTAGGTAACAATCCCTATCTCATCATCTTCATGCGCGCGAACAAAATCAAAAAACTTCTTCGCTCCACCCCCATCTTTTTCGGGAAGGATATGTTCGTCTCCGGAATAGTATTCCTTTACCTCATCAAAAATCTGTATTCCCGCTTCTGCTGCAGGAGAATTTGGGTGAACATAGTTCACCACAAGACGCTTCGCATCCACCCCGCTTTCCGGCAACATACTCATTGGCACCCAGTCATGGAGAAAATAGAAAAATACACTAAGGAGCATCCATGCGGTAAGGATGTTAAAGATAACACCTCCAGAAAGGACAAGAATCTGTTTCCATGCGGGTTTTGTATGGAAACTTCCCTCATCATCTTTTTCCGTTTCTTTCTCTTCACTGTCTCCTTCTGGTCCATTCTCACCGCGAATCTTTACGAATCCCCCAAATGGAACCCAATTGAGGGTAACGAGCGTCTCCTTCCAACGAAAGAGTTTTTTTGCTCTTGGAGGATAACCAAATCCGAATTCATCAACTTTTATTCCAAAAAGTTTTGCAAAGAGAAAATGTCCGAGTTCATGAACGAACACGAGAAAGCCAAGAACAAGAATAAAAAGTAAAATAGTCATACGCTCCTACACGGACATAATATCCTCTTCTTTCTTTTTAAAGATCTCCTCAAGTTCGCTATTTGCATCATCAACTAACTTCTGAAGCTCCTCCTTAAATCGCTTCTTATCATCTTCTGCAAAATCCCCTCGTGATTCTGCCTCATCAATCTCCTTGAGTGTTTCCTGTCGAATAGAACGAACGCGCACGCGTGCAGACTCAAGCTTTTCTTTAATGAGTTTAACGAGTCCTTTCTTTCCCTCTTCTGTAAGTTGGGGAATGTTTACAATAACGCTCGTATCTCCAACAGAAATGGAGAAAGGAAGTTTTGAATCAATAATCGCCTTCTCAATTCCTTTTAATTGGGATTTATCCCAAGGAGTAATACGGAGTGTTCTCGCATCATCAGTGGTAATTGATGCAATATTGCGAATTGGTTGAAGTGTCCCGTATGAATCAACTTTTACTGAATCGAGAAGTGACGGATTCGCCCTTCCGGTAGAAATTTGCATATACTCACTCTTGAGGTGTTCTGCAGTTTCCTTGAATTGTTCTTTTGCTTTTGAAAAATCAAACATACATTCTTATTATACGAGAAAAAAAGTTTAAGACAAAAAGTTGTTAGATGAATGAATT
>JALVJP010000050.1 GCA_027028225.1 Candidatus Parcubacteria bacterium | reverse complement strand
GTTTTAGTATATCTCATTGCGAAACGTGACCTCTCGGTCACGCTTCGCTACGGCCTTGCCTTCAAATGTACACCCCAGCTGAAGCTGGGGGTTTAGAGGATAAAAAATCACTCAAAGCATTCACTTTGAGTGATTTTTTTTACGACATACAAAAACCACTTGACTTACAATAAGCAATCGAGATTATTCCTCTTTCTCATCCTTCTTACATGTCTTAAGACATGCCTCTTTCGCTTCTTCCGATTGTGTGTACTTACAAGAAGAGCATGGAACTTCAGCGAACATTCCCCCTCCTATACCTTTTGCCATACCCTCTTTCATAATTTCTGCCATTCCTTCCTTTTCAATGTCATGGAAGGTAATCCCCTCAGGAAGATCAAAGAGTGCAGAATCTGGATTCCAAGCTTCACATTTCATACCTCCCATCTCTCCAGAAAGCTTAAGTGATTCTACATCTGGAACATCTGGTGTGTATGTTGTATCATCATCAGATGTAATGATACCAACCCCGCCAGAAAGACCTGGGAACATAAGCGCAGAACCCCATGCATAGGTTTTTCCATCTTTCGTAATTGCATGCATTTCTTTCTTTCCCATTTGCTTGTGGTTCATTACCATATCATAACGATATGTTGTGCCATCAATATACATCGTAATCTCTCCTGTTCCCGCATCCCCTTGCACCATCATCTTTGTACACTTTAACGGTGTATTAACACTTACCTTCTGTTCAGTATCCGGTTGACTTTTCTCACCTGATCCAGTCATAGAACGTACACCAACGATGACAAGAACAAAAACGAGAGCGCCTAGTAAAATACGTTTTACCATATACCTATAAAAATGAATTAACGGGTAATAATCACTAGGAGTATAGAATATTTTCTTAAAAAGAAAAAGAGGCTTACCCTCTCTTCTTCCTACTTCATTTCTTACTTTTTGTCCTCTTCGTTTTTTCACCAAAGAGTTCGTTAAGCCAACGAGAATTCGAAACTCTTGAAATCGCATTATGTCTTGCGAGCATCTTTTCAATAGAAGCGAGAATCTTCTTTGCTTTCATATGATTCCTATTCTCATACGCAAATACAAGAGAAGGATGAAGCTTTTCAACAGATTTGAGCATCGCGAAGTAGTATCCCTTATCTTTTCCACCCCAAGGAATAATCTCTTCCACCTTAGTAATTTTCCCTTTCTCTACAAGTTTCTTGATGAGAGAACGAATCCTCCCTACCTCATCAGTAGATACCTCCTCCGTAATCCGACTCACGGTTTTATCATCAAAGAGGTGAAGTACTTTTGACTTCTTCTGAAGCTTTTCAAGTCTCCCAGCACTCTTTTGAGCTTTCTCTATAATTCTCTTAATTTCCTCATTAATAATTTTCTTAACCTCTGGATAGAAATCTCGTGAAGCATTTTCCGCAACATCGATAAAATGAGAAAACTTACTCTCGAGAACCTTCTTATGTTCTTCTATCTTTTCGAGTAACTCATCTACACGACCCTTCACTTCCTCATACACACCTGACTCTCTAAACT
>JALVJP010000049.1 GCA_027028225.1 Candidatus Parcubacteria bacterium | reverse complement strand
CAAAATCTCTGCAACCTTCGCATCATAGGTTGCACGATAGGGTTCAAGAATCTTCGATGCAGCACCTGCGCGTAGTCCATTAAAGAGAATGTTATCCTTCGTTGCAAAGGGAATTCCGCTCAACAGAGATGCTTCATCAAAAAGGGGGAGTTCTTGCTCCTCAAATGCCTCGAGAAAAGCATGAATCTCATCATCCCTCTCTTTAATACGAGAGAGACTCGTATCAAACAAATCTCGCACGCTTACCTCTCCCCTCTTAAGAAGCTCGTGGAGTTCTTTAATTGTTGTTGTTCTAAAATCAATCATAGTACCGATCATTAAAGGACTTTCTTTACTTTCACATAGTCGCCTTCTCGATGAGGAACTTCGCGAAGAAGTTCTTCCGTGAAAGACCCTGCCTCATACACCTCTTCATCATCTCGAAGACGATTCGTAAGAACATACTCATTTTTAAGTTCAGGAAGCGGTGCCTCCTGTACAAGGCATACATAGGCAAGAATTGTTTCAAATTCCTTTTCGTATTGCTCCACCTCCTCTTCGGAGAGGCGAATTCTCGCAAGTTCTGCGATCTGTTGTATTTCTTCTTTCGTAATCATATATCTGTTTTGTTACACTTCATTATCAAGCAATTCCTGCGCTTCAATGAGCGCATCAATAATTTTCCCCACTTCCCCCTCGAGAATTCCGGAAAGGTTCGACCACGATTTCTTAATGCGATGGTCGGTGACGCGATCTTGTGGAAAATTATAGGTGCGAATTTTTTCAGAACGATCCCCTGTTCCAATCTGTGCGCGTCGCTCTCCTTCAATTTTCTTTCGCTCCTCCTCATCTTTTATCGCTTGGAGCTTTGAGCGAAGAAGCTCAAGCGCTGCTTCTTTGTTCTTCAACTGAGTGCGGTGCATCGTAGAGCGGACACTCAACCCAGTCGGTTTATGAATGACACGCACCGCAGTTTCCACTTTGTTCACATTCTGCCCCCCTGCTCCACCTGAACGAGATGTTTCAAACTCGAGATCTGCAGGGTTTAGCTCAATCGTTGTTTTTTGATATACGGGAAGCACCGCGACAGAAACGGTTGAAGTGTGGATTCTCCCCTGCTTTTCGGTTGCGGGGATACGCTGGACACGATGCACTCCCATCTCCCACTTCATTTTAGGGTATACATCATTCCCTTTCATACGAAATACGACTTCCTTGTATCCTCCTATCTCGTTCACTGAGTCGTCGAGTTTATCCATCACCCACCCTTTCTGCTCTGCGTAACGCCCATACATTTCTGCCATCTCACGCGCAAAGAGCGATGCCTCATCTCCCCCTGCTCCTGCACGAATTTCCAAAAGTATCTCTTTCGGAAGCTCTTGTGATTCTCGTTCTTTTTTAAGAATAGCACGTGCCTGTTCGATGTAGGCATTGAGTTGTGAATCAATCGAAGCGAGTTCTTCCTTCGCAAGCTCCGCAAGGTCGGGATCATCGAGCAGTTTCTCCGTCTCTTCTCGCTTCTTTTGAAACTCACGAATCTGTGAAGCAACGAACTGCGTCGCATAGTTTGATTCTAATTTTTCAAGTTCCTGTTCAGAAATATCCATACGAGAAGTATAACAGAGAGTGTGAGCTTTGAAAGAGAAAGAAATTTCCATTTCTCGTATTCCTAGGCTATACTCATAGCCATATGGGACTCTTATTCAAAACAATCAAAGAAGAAGATACCTACATGGGAATTAACTCACTCGTTAACGATTCAACACCTCTCCCTTCATTCTTCTTCCTCACAAATATGTCCGCAGTTATTGCGACGCTTGGACTCCTTATGAACAATGTATCGGTCATTATTGGTTCAATGCTCGTTGCACCGCTCCTCTCGCCAATTCTCGCACTTACACTTGGGTTCAACATACGCGATGGAAAACTCATCAAACGATCGTTTAAGACGCTCACGAAAGCAAGCATCTATGCGATCATCGTATCACTCTTTACTACAATCCTATTCTCTTACTTCGCGGAAGGAGTAACCCTATTCGGAGATAAATTTAATACTGAAATACTCTCACGAACAGAGTTCAATCTCCTATTCCTTCTCGTCGCAATCGCTGCTGGAGCAACGACCGCGTTCGCACGAATGAAGCCAGAACTTAACGATAGTCTCCCAGGAACCGCAATCGCAATCGCGCTCGTTCCTCCGCTCGCAACAATAGGGATTATGCTCGGAGCTACTCATTGGGTGTTCGCATTTCGCGCATTCCTCCTCTTCCTCCTCAATGCAGTAGGAATTATGTTCGGCGCCTACTTCATCTTCCATGAGATGGGAATTCACCAAAAGAAGAAGGTTGCAGAGCGAGCAGTAGAGAAAGCTGATACGAAACTCGAAAAAATGAAGGAGGAACATGAAGAGGAGCAAATTGAGAATACGATTGAAAAGTTGAGTGAAGATTTGGGGATACAAAAAACGAAAAAGAAGCAGAGAGAAGATGAGGAAAACAAAATGGAGAAAAATGAATGAAAAAAGGCGGGCGAGGTGCATCGCACCTCGCCCGCCTTTTTCCGGAATATCTCATTTCTGCTATACTTCCTCTCGATATGAGTAAAAAGAAGACACAAAGCAAAAAGATTCTTATCACAATTCTCGTCATCCTCATCGGACTTATCGCATATGGAATTCACGAGAAGAAAGAACACACACAACCAAGCAGAGAGAATTCTTCACAACAAGAACAATTGCTCTCGGAACATCTCAAGTGGAATGACTTCCAAAAGATGGCAGAGAGCGATAACACTGTTGTAATAGACATTCGCACTCCAGAAGAGCTTGCACAGGGGGTGCTCTTCCCTAAGGTAAAGAATATCAACTACTACGACCCTACATTCGAGAAACAGCTTGCACAACTTGATCCAAATAAAACCTACCTCATCTACTGTCGATCAGGACACCGAAGCGGAAATGCGCTTCCGATATTTAAACGTCGCGGACTCCGTGCACATGATTTACAAGGAGGATATAATGCGATAAGAGGATAGAAGCTATAAAAAACGAACGCGATACGGTATCGCGTTCGTTTTTTGCTCTACTATATCCCCCTTACTTCAATCCCATCTTCTTTGCGAGGAGGTAGTAGAATACCCCTCTATACTTCTTGCGAACTGATGACATCTTCTCCACAACCGACGCAATCATCTTTCTCCCCTTCTTCTCATCCTTACATCCAAGCTTCTTTACAAGGAAATTTTTATACACACGATCAAGCTCCCTTGGATCAGATGCTGCGACAAACATCACATCAATCTTATGATTTGCGGGACCAAGCATATCTGCAACCTTATCGAGAAGTGCTTTATTCACAGGAACACCAATCTTCTTAAGCTGTGCAGTATACTTTTCCTTTCGAAGTTCTAACTTTGATTTCATATAAACAACACATTAATGTAATAACCGGATAATCGAAATTATTTTAGCACGAAATAGAAAAAAATGTTACAATGCGAAAGTGATGAGAGAAGGAAAGGAACGGAAAGGAATTATTATCGTTGAACATGACGACTTTCTACGAGAAATTCTCGGAAACCTCCTCCATAAGGTAGGCTACTACATTGTGAGCGGAGAAAGTATTGCAAGTATAAGAAATCGCCTACATCAACACTCTTTCCATCTCGCTATCTTAGGGGAAGATGTAAAAGATTTCTACGGAAGAAAAACGATGCAAGAGATAAGCCAAGAAGCAGGAAATCCTCATCTAGATTTTTTTCTCATTACAGAAAAGGGAACGAGTCCACTTATTGGAATACAGAAACAGATGGATGTGAGCAACCTATCGCTAAGAAAAATACTTAGCCATGTGAAGAGCATCTTACACTAGAAAAACCGCACCTGCGGTTTTTCTTACATGCGACTGATGATAGTCATTTGATGCATTACCTTATCTGCATAATCCGGTACTACAGATGGAGGATTGTACGCTTCGAGTACCCCTCTCACACTCTTTCCGCGATAGTATCGCGCTGTGGAAGGATGTTTTCCTGCGAGATTCTTTGAAATGAAATCAATAGATTCTTTATAGGAACGAAAATGTTTCTTGCATGAATGCCACCCAAACGCATTATGACTTCCGTTTCCACACGCAAATTTTCCACCTGTGGACTCAATGAACCCGATCGCAGGAAGAAGTTTCCAATCAACCCCATATCGATGCGCACTCTCCACAAATTCATCTGCATATTTTGCGAGCGGGAGATGATAGCGATTAAAGTATCTTCGTATTTTTCTTACCTCTTCTTTCCTCTTCGCTTCTTCCCTCTCTTTTGCAATACGCTCTTGCTCACTCTGAAGAGCAAGCGGTGAAAGTTGTGGAGCGTGAAGAAGTGCGTTCTCCTGAAGGAGGAAGCCCTGTTCTGGTGCTTCTGCCTGTAAAGCAAACGCCCCTGGAGAGAATGCGAGATAAATCGCGTACGCTCCGATTGAGAGTCGGTAAAATACTTTCTTAAAGGAATACTGTGTAATTGTTCTTATTTGTTTCATAGTTTTACTTTCATTTGCCGTGTAGAGTATTGACACGGTAAATAAAAAATCCCATAAAATGGGAATGCACGAATACAATAGCAAGAACACCTTTTTAAGTCAAGAGATTTTTGTGAGTTATCCACAGGTTTGAAAAAATTGACAGATACCTTTGTTAATCAGTGTAAATAACACCCTCAATGAGAGAATCGAGAAAACGAACATTCTCTTCTGGAATTCCATGGTGGTATACAGCAGATCCAGAGACGAAACGATTCGCACCTACCTCCGCAAGCTCTTCAATTGTGTGTTCCGATACTCCGCCATCAATGGTTATTGCGAGATGAGGGTAATGTTTTTTTATCCATTCAATAAGAGGAAATACCTTATCAGTAAACTCCTGCCCCATATATCCAATTTTCT
>JALVJP010000048.1 GCA_027028225.1 Candidatus Parcubacteria bacterium | reverse complement strand
ATTTAAATCCTTCTATTGCATGTTTTGTTTTCCATCCTTTCTCTGTGTAGCGTGGTAGGATTTTTGGTTTTAGAATAAGAGAGAGGAGGGTAACTACAAAGAAAGCAGGTCCGAGAGCTGAGTGCTTCATCATAAAGATGAGGGTAATGAAGAAGAGAATAAACGGAAGGGTATTGAGAGAGATATCTTTTCCTTCAAGGTATCCTGATACTTTCATTGTTTTATCGAGATGTTTAACGAGTTTTTTGTATTGGTGTTGCGTGTTCTTTTTTGGAAGTCGTTTCATTGATGATTGAATTTGCGTATGACGGGATTTGAATAGGATGTCAGGAAAGAGAAGTTTTCTGAGAATCCATCGTTCTCTATCATTCATATCAATTTCTCTTTTGAAAGTAAATACATAGTCAACATAAGTAAACCATGACGATTTTTCTACCCTCTCTATGTGGATGTATCCATCACGCGCAAGCTGAACAATGCCTCCAGAGATATCCCTAGGGGAGAGTTTTCTATTCGAGAGGAATCCTACCTCCATCGCACTTAATCCATCCGGTGGTGTGTATCGCGGGTGTATAGGATCATAGGTAAAGTACTTTCTTTGATACTTGCGTATCCAATACCATACCCCCATAACAAGAGAGAGGAGGAGAGCCACATAAGCAAAGAACTGCGCTTTTGGTGTGAGGCGATAGAATTCTTGTTTTTCCACTACTCCTTTTTTAATAGACGCTGCAATTGTGAGTCCTTCATGTGGTTTTGGAAAATTTGCTGAAAAGGTAATACCGTTACTATTCCTTTCAGCTGAACATTTTTTTGTACTTCCGACATATCCCGCATAGCAATGGAATCTTCCGAAAGAAAAATCTTCTCCAGAGAGGTGTACCTGTGCATGTTTGATGGGGATGTTCCAATCGTGACCGATTGCATTCCAGTAGATCTCATCGTAGTCATCGAAGTAGCGTAGTGCGCCGAGAACTTTATAGGAGATAGCGTAGCGATGCATCCCTGTTATTGTGGTGTTAGGTTTTCCTATCTTGATGAAAAAGTTTTCTTGAGTATCTCGTTTCTTTATCGTGTATTTCTCTGGTTTTCCGTCTCGTTGCACAGAGACATCCTTTATTTTCAATGTTCGCTGTTGGAACTTACGAATCCAAGGGTCTTTTTCTTGTCTTGCTACGCTAAAATCAAGAGGAATGAAACGAAAGATCCCGTGTCTTTGCGCAGGTCCAAAATCATAGTTGATACGTTCAACAACATCCATCGATCCATCCCTATTTACCTGAATATCCACATCATAGTTCTGTATAGATTCCGCAAACAGAGAATGAGCAAAAGAGAAGAAAATAACAACAGAGAGTATTCCTTTAAGAATATTTTTCATGCTTCTATCATAACGCTATTTATTCAAATATGGAAACGTTTTATTCCACACAAAATACCCCGAGCATAAGCTCGGGGATGAAGTGAGTTTCTGCATCTTGCATGATGCAGGTCAAAGAGCTACGCTCTTTGACTAAGCGACAGCGTAAGCTGTCGCAAAGATACCCCGAGCGTAAGCTCGGGGTAGTTCATTTCCTTTTTTTGAATATGCAATTATTGCGGTATGAAGTATTTTATACTACCATACTCTCAGTTACCAATTAATGAAGGAGAACCTATATGAAATACACAAAGCAATTTAAAGAACTCTCAAAAGAAGATGCACCTGTTGCGGGAGGGAAGGGTGCGTCGCTTGGAGAAATGCTGAATGCAGGAATTCCTGTTCCAGATGGATACGTGGTTACTGCGGATACTTTTGAAACGTTTCTCGCAAACAATGGTCTCACTGCAAAAATCGAGGAAATTCTTGACGGGGTAAACTCACAGGATATTAAGAGTGTAGAAGAAGCATCCCAACGTATCCAATCTCTTATTCAAGAAGCGCATATTCCTGAAGATATTGCGAAAGAGGTAGAGATACAGTTCCGCGCTCTTGAAACCCCCTTCGTTGCAGTGAGGAGTTCTGCGACTGCAGAGGATGGAGCAGATCATGCATGGGCGGGACAGCTCTCATCCTACCTCAATGTGAAAGGAGACGAGCTCCTCAACAGAATTCAATCCTGTTGGGCATCGCTTTTTACTCCGCGCGCGATTTTCTATCGATTCGAAAAGAAACTTCACACGACGCATATCTCAGTAGCAGTTGTTGTGCAGAAGATGGTAAACTCTGAGAAATCAGGGATTGCTTTTTCTGTTCATCCAGTCACTGAAGATTACAATCAGATGATTATTGAAGCGGGATTCGGTCTTGGAGAAGCTATCGTCTCCGGCTCAATTACTCCTGATTCTTATATCATTACAAAGGAACCGCTCAAAATTACTGATATCAATGTCGCAGAACAGACAAAAGCACTCTATCGTGATGAGAATGGTGGAAATGTATGGAAAGAGCTCGGAGCAAAAGGCATTGAGCAAGTTTTGAGTGAGAAAGAAATTATAGAACTCGCAAAACTCATCAAAAAGATAGAAGATCACTATGGTTTTCCTGTTGATGTTGAGTGGGCTTTTGAGAATGGAAAGTTTTACATTACACAGAGTAGGCCGATTACGACGTTGAAAAATAACAAAGTGTCAGAAGATAGGAAGGATGAAAATATCTCTCGCGTTTTAAAAAGATTTCTTGAATATAAGGGTAACAAGGAAGCAATGTTCTTTAGAGGACACTATTCTCCATTATTTGCAACTACCTCTTGGTTTGCAGATAATAGTGATGTAGTTTTCTATGAAGCGTATAAGGATGGGGAAGCGTTGCTCGCGACACGTATTGATATCTACAGAGATCTTATCGCGGGTGGGACGTTTTTGCGTTATCTAGAGGGTAAATTCAATCTAGAGGAATTCAAAAAACAATATACTGATTACCATACTAAAATAGTATCTCTTTATAAGGAACACATTATAAGTGATTTTTCAAAGCAGTCCGAAGAAAAATTGCTTGAAATATTACATTCTATACAAGAGGTCTATGAGAAACTCGCGAATAGTTCAATCTTTATTGAACTACTTGATATGGATACAGTAAGGAATACCCTCTCTGTTATGGGAATACCGATAGAAAATCTCAATCTAATATTTGAGCATGCTTCAAAACCACCATATGATTCATTAGATAAAAGGCATCGAGCAGAAAAGATACGTATAGCACAACAAAGTCTTTCGAGAGAGAATATACGGTATGCAAAATACCTCTATACTGATTATTTTTCAACAAAAGGTGAGGACGAGATAAGGGAAGATCTCCTTAACTATAAGAGTGAAGAGGTAGGGGAATTTGAAGAGCTAAATGAAGATATCTTAATCACTCTATCAGAGGAAGAGAAGAAGGTATTTAGATACATCAGATATATCACCCATCTCCGCGATTATCGAAAGGATGATTTTGCAATGTGTCAAGCACTTATCTATGCTTTAGGGGAAGAGATAGCAGCACGTGCGAATCTCAATGGATATCTTCACTACATATTGCTGAGAGAGCTCGTCAACGGTGTTTCGTGGCTCAAAAGTCAACGTGAAGAAATTCTTAAACGGGAAGAAGGTTTTGAATTTATCTATGGAAGAGGGTATTTTGATGTCCTCTCAAATGGAGAAATTAGTCTTGATTCTATACAAACACTCCTCCTTGATGAGAGGCAAAAAGACTTTCTCCAAGGGGAAGGCGCCTCTTCAGGAAAAGTCCGTGGTAGGGTACGTATCGTAAAAAATGCACATGAAGACGGACCTAAATTGCGTGATGGTGAGATTCTCGTCACAGGAATGACACGTCCTGAATTTGTCCCCTTTCTCAAGAAAGTAGCTGCGATTATTACTGATGAGGGTGGTATTACTTCTCACGCTGCAATCGTCTCCCGTGAATTAAGTATCCCTTGTATTATCGGTACAAAATCAGCAACTCATATACTTAAGGATGGTGATTTTGTGGAAGTAGATGCAGACAATGGCATGGTGAAAATCATCAAACGAGCTTAAGAGCTTGAATATATTTTGTATTATTGCTATAATTAAAATGTTACTCATTAACTTTTATAGATTATGTCTGAAAAACTTTTCTTTGATAATATTTTTAATAGGTTTGAGGGGAGAGAAAAAGAATTTGAGAAGATGAAAGAAGGGGCAAAGATGGTCATCGATTCTTTCAAACTAAAGAGGTCAGAGGATGGAAAGAAAGGAGAGACCCTCCTTATCA
The DNA here is from genome assembly GCA_027028225.1 of Candidatus Parcubacteria bacterium. Classification (GTDB taxonomy): domain Bacteria; phylum Patescibacteriota; class Minisyncoccia; order Phycocordibacterales; family UBA1006; genus UBA1006. The sequence goes on along the minus strand of JALVJP010000048.1, from coordinate 688 downwards.
TCGTTGATGACGGAATTGACCCTCTTCTTAAAGAAGCATTTCATGAAGTAGGGAGAGAAAGTGCGGGAGATGATTTTCGGATGACGGTTATTCCAAAGACTGAGCATGCAGCGCAGTCACTCGGTGAGACTGTAGGAGAACGTATGAAGAACGCAGATGCAGTTCTCCTTCTCACATCTCTTTCAAGAACACATGCAAAAGAGACAAAAGAAGCTGCACATCCTTCCATCACAATTGATAGAATCAAGGAACGAATGAATACAACGGATTACCCTCTTCTTCATAACCTTAATCCAGAGGAAGTATATAAGATTCTTTTAAAAAAACTCTATGGAGGGGATAGACTTTTTCCTTCAAATGTGAGGTTTATCTCTATCACAAACCCAAAGAGTTTTAAAGATATGATTATAAATGGAGGTGCCGCCCTTGAAAACGTTGATGAAAGGGTAGAGAGGATTGATAAGTTTGCAGAAGCAATGGAAGAGGTAAAAAAAGTTCACATAACAGGACCGAATGGAACGGATCTGTGGGTGAGTATAGAGAGAGAAAGTCTTTTGAAAGATACCGGTCTTATTGATGCTCCAGGGAAAGCGGGAAACTTTCCATCAGGAGAGTATGGTAGTGCTGCTAATCTCGAAGGAACAAACGGAATACTCGTTGTAGATGGACCTATAGGAATGATTGGGAC
>JALVJP010000047.1 GCA_027028225.1 Candidatus Parcubacteria bacterium | reverse complement strand
GGGTATTACCAGATACTCTAAATAATAGAAAAGCGATGAGAATAAACATAATCTCATCGTTTTCTCCACTTAGCTTTGTGAGCATTTTTGCTGCCAGACTAGGATTCGAACCTAGATAGCCAGGACCAAAACCTGGAGTCCTACCATTAGACGATCTGGCAATATGAGAAAGCTATTTGCTTTCCACCCCTTCCTTTCTATCAAAAAAATGGAGAATTGCAAGTTCAAGCGGAATGTAAGGATCTTGTGCGGTTTGAAAAAGTCGTTGGTTTTCAAGGAGTTTTTGGAGTAAGCCTGCACGAAGTGCATTTCTCTCGCGCGCGAGCGTGTTAAAGAATGTATAGTTCTCCTCTCCTTCTTCTTGCTTTACCTTCTCTCCGAGCGAAGGAGAGAATCGAAGTTGGAGAATCTTTCTGAATGATTGAATGAGAAGTTTCATAAAGAGTTGGGCATCAAACTCTTCTTCTTTCGCACGCTGAATGTACTCAATCGCCTCACCAACTTCTCCCTTTGCGAGTGCAGATAGGAGAGATTGAATGAGTTTCGTGGAGGGAACGCGCATGAAAGTTTCTGTTTCGCTTAACTTAATGAGTAATTTCCCTCTTGCACGAAAGTATGCGATGAGCTTTTGAAGCACGGTCTGCGTATCACGAAAAGATCCGTCCCCAAGAAAGCTCACCATATCGGAAACCCCTGCTTCAAGCTCCACGCCTTCCCTCTTCGCAATATCCTCTACCATTTTTTTTAGCGTTACAATACTTGGGCGCTTGAACTGAAAAATTTCACAACGAGATCGTATCGTGTCCGGAATTTTGTGGGGTTCTGTCGTCGCGAGAATGAAAATCGTATGTGAGGGTGGCTCCTCAATTGTTTTCAAGAGTGTATTAAATGCTTCAGTAGTGAGCATATGCACCTCATCAATAATGTATACTTTCTTCTCACTACGAAACGGAAGGTTGCGTACGGATTCTCGTAGTGTTCGTGCGTGCTCTACTTTTCTATGAGATGCTGCGTCTATTTCTATAATATCTTCAGGTGCACACCTAAGTCTATTTGCAGCAATGCGTGCAACACTTGTTTTTCCAGTCCCTCGTGGACCCTCAAAAAGATATGCATGGGAAAAATTTCCTGACTCAAGTGTTTTCTCAAGGATAGTGGTAATATGATTCTGCCCATATACTTCATTAAAATCTTTTGGACGATACTTTTGATAGAGAACCTGACTCATAACTAGAATAATAACATAATAAGAGAAAAAGAGTTAGCTACAGACAAATCATTGACATATCATACTGAATTATTAAAATAAAAGAAAAATAAGCATTATGGACAAAAAAATAATGATGTCTCTGCTTGTCATCGTGGCAATACCCACAATGGCAATTGCAGGGATTTATGGCGTGTACGCTTTATTTAACTTAAAGCTCATACACGCAGGAGTCTCAGCAGTGGTAGTGCTGCTGGCGGTTGTGGCGTATAGATACGCCACACAAAGCGAGGATTAATCTCGCTTTTTTCTTATATTGACATATTCTCTTTAACTGTTATTTTGTTTGTAGGAACCAAAAAAAATAAAAAAATCAATAAAATTAAAATTTTTTTCCTGTTTAGTGTTTAGAATTTTGTGTTAATATTTAATTTTTTTTTTT
>JALVJP010000046.1 GCA_027028225.1 Candidatus Parcubacteria bacterium | reverse complement strand
CCGGATCATATAGTTTCAAGTATTGAAATCCGTAATCATCCTCTCCATCACACCAATCATTTTGCGCTTCATCTACTCTGTTCTCACTGCAAATCCCCGGTGCCGCCCACATAATTTTATAATATCCGGTCATCTGCCCAAAAGCATCTTCATCGTTTTCCGGCCATTTAGTATGCTCCCACATGTCTTCCATACAATTTATATATTCATTATTTGAAGCCGTTTCTCTTAATTGTTGACACTCATCTCGTTTATCTTTATACCACTGTTCCGGAGATGCCGGTGGAGATTGGTCTAAATAAAACTCATCCCCGTCCCAATATTTATTTTTATATCTCAATCTATCCATTGCCCCTTCATTGATTGGAATATTTGACACCCCCTCTACTACTACCGAAACTTTATCACCTTTTTGGTAAATCCAAGTAAATTCATCTTGCCCTAACCCAGCCAAGTCTGCTTCATCAACTATTCCATCACCATCTGTATCAGCATCCTCTGGATTTGTTCCCCAGTCATCTTCTTCGCCTTTCTGAAAACTTCTATCTCCAATGCTATCACCAAAAGCGTGTTGACATTTAATAATTAAATCTCGTCCAGATAATTCCATGGCCTTATCATCACTGGAACCGGAATCGCCACCGGGACCAAAATTGTGTCGATAGCATCTTGATATAAATTCGGAATTAATCACACCTCTACCCAACCGGGCAAATAAATCGTTTTTATCTTTCTTAGCCATTAAGTATTCATCTGTGTCGTGATACAAAAGCTCCCCCCTATCATCAAAACAGCCAAAATCAACTTCTCCACCAAACATACTCATTCCTTTAAGACATTGACATCCTTCACATTTTTTTGAAGCCGCTTTTCCGGTTTTCTTTCCCACTCCATCATCACCACCAAACGAAGCATTGTAAGCATCTCTGTTTTTGTCATCACCTTTTGGTTCTCCAAATAAATCTTTGTCATAATTTCCGGCCGCCACCAACCGCATTGCCTCCTTTTTACCAGCTTCAACATCCGGAGTCTCGTCGCCTGTCCTGACATTATGAACGATATACCAGGTATAATACAATTTTTCTTTACTATTTCTAAACCCCCTCGGCACCGCAAAAGCAGTTACCTTTTCACCGACTTTCGGATTAGTAGGAGCAAAAACAATATCCACCGTCGGGGCTGTTTGTTTTTGTTTCATTCTTCTGAAGAAATCTTTATCAATCCCAAGCTCATCTTCCGCATTTTTCATCATATAGCGAAAAATGTCTTTAGTTAAATACGATCCCGGGGTAGACAATTGATAAACCGGTCCCACAATTTCTCCCAATAACTCCACAATACTATTTGTATATTCCGAAGTTCTAAAATTCCACTCTCGATTCCAACCGACTTCCTCCACTGGAACCGGATCAGCTAAGGCCGTCAAAAAATTCAAAGGAAAGACCAATGCTAAAACAGTTACCAACACCGCTAACTTTTTAAACATTTTTCCAATAAATTTTATATTTCCTTTTAGCATTTTGTTTTTACTATTCCTACAAATATGTTTTACACTCCCTTTTTTTAAGAAGAAATTCCCCTAGCCCCCCCTTTTTTTAAGGGAGGATTGAGGGGGGATTTTCTTTAGCTTCCCCCCTTTAGCAAAGGGGAGATTGAGGG
>JALVJP010000045.1:757-1682 GCA_027028225.1 Candidatus Parcubacteria bacterium | reverse complement strand
TCGTACATGTATCCACGCCATCCGTCCCACCAGTTGAAATCTTTTAGTTCTTCATGCCTCAATTCTGCATATGGGAATTGCTCTGCTACATTCCTATACTGGAATGACACTCCAGAACCACCAGTTCCATGTCCAGAATAGTAATTTATGCATACTCCTGAATTCATTCTTTCAAGCCAGTTCTCATATATGCAATGACCTTCATAGAACCTCCCATGAGAACTGAATGTTCTCTTTAACTCCCTGGAAGAATATACTCTATGCAGGGTTCCATCATTTGTGACCCATTGTCTTCCATCTGGGAAGTTCATGAGTTGGGATGTTGTTACATTTCTTCCAGGATTTGCATATATTATGGCTGGATAGAGTATATCCCTGCATATTAAGTCCGCATCCAGGGAAGGCGTAACCATGGGTATCTGACCAGCATATGAATTGTTGCCCGTCATTGCCCTGCATACAAGGTCTCTTATGTCAAAATCACGTGGGGCAACGAATATATAAACTTCCTTCCCTTCCCTGTCAAGATTGTATTTTGAAATCATGTTGTATATTCCATCATGAATTGCGGTAAACCATCTTTTCTTCAAATCAAATCCAGGATTTGGCACAGATTGATTTTTAATCAGGTCTTTTAGCATCTGGAAGAAATTGAACGGCTCATCCATGTGTGGAAGATGTCCGAGGGAAAGGCATCCATGATAATAATCCCCAGCATACTCTCTCCATACCATTGCCTTGTCAAGCGTTGAATAAGCATCTGGTGCCTCTCCAATATTGAGTACAGGAGAACCATGATATGCGGCAATCATGGCGGCTGGCGCAAAATAGCCATTGCCAGTTGCAAATGATGTTACCGTAATAACATTCTCTGAATGCTCACTGCCTTTTATTTCATCAATTACATCTTGCATCGTATTCAATT
>JALVJP010000045.1:0-747 GCA_027028225.1 Candidatus Parcubacteria bacterium | reverse complement strand
ACGTTGCCTCAGGAACGGAATCTTCCTTTACATACAGCAATGGGGCATGGTGGAGAGATGCAATAACAGCCGCATTTGCAGCAGATAATCCAGCATCTATCCTCTTCGGATTATGGGTTCTTATTGTTGCGGTAATATGATAATCAACGCTTCCACTCATCTGCTTGTATGGGACAACTATAACAGTCCATCTTCCCTTATCTGGATGATTAACCTCCACCGAAAACTTCGTATGCTCTGGCAATTTCCAGTTACGCCAATCCTCATATCCAATTTCCTCCCAGTGCCCTCCATTCCATATATGTATTGGGTTTATTTTTCCTCCATTCCAGTGGGGCAAATCTGGTTTTCTAATATTTCCATATGGATCTATCAAGAATACAATGAGGTTTGATGGCTCATTTGTTGTTATTGTAACATTTAGTGTGCAATCTGTGGTATCAATTGGCACCTTGTATCTATCTCCTGGATACAGAACTATTCTGAAATTCTGCAAACCGCTATCGCTAGTTACATATGGAACCCATATTCCTGGAACAGTTATTGGAATGAATGTATCTTCATCTGGTCCACTCATATCATATGGATATGGCCACCAGTCCTCACCTGTGGCTTCATAGCGAGGAGTTATAACGCCAGTATCTCCTCTAAAAGCATTTCCATCTCCAAATAACTGAATTGCTCCCCATTGTGGGCCAATAAACATTGGAACTCCCTTATTTCCTCCGATATCCTTGAATTTTGGAC
>JALVJP010000044.1 GCA_027028225.1 Candidatus Parcubacteria bacterium | reverse complement strand
AATACTCTTCGCTCGTTTGTTGTAATTGATAGAACGCTTTACAAAGAAATCTCCATGCTTCGTTCCAATAATCTCATCATCAAACCATTCTGTTTCTTCGAGGAGTTTTTCGTCAGTCTCGAAGAGCGGTTTCATCCCAATACTCTTGAGGGAGTTATTGAGTCGATTCTTGATAAATTCTTTCACAACCGCTTTTGGAAGAAAATCGAGTTCTCCTTTTTCAAAAATCCAATCCACAATATCTGCCTCTGAATCGTACGCTTCTTGGCATATGTGGTAAATATCTTCCTCCATCATTGCGTCAAACCACTCAGGATGTTCATCTTTAATAATGTTGATTACATCAATTCCGAAATCTCCATGAATCTGCTCCTCCTTTGAAGTTGCCTCCACTGCATTCGACATCCCCTTCAGCCGATTCTGGAACTTGTTGAAGGACATAATGATAAGAAACTGAGAGAAGAGTGATACATGCTCCACAAAGAGGGAGAAGAGGAGGATTGATTCGGCAAACTTATTATTTTCATCACTCTTTGAGTGGCGGATTGCGTCCTCAAGATAGTTTACACGGCGCATAATAACCGGATTCTGTTTCAATCGCTCAAATTCCTCATTTAAACCAAGAATCTCAAGAAGGTGTGAGTACGCATCATGGTGACGCACTTCAGACTCTGCGAACGTTGCCCCTACTGATCCAATTTCTGGCTTTGGAAGCTTGTGGTAGAGGTCACTCCAGAAGGTCTTCACTGACACCTCAATCTGAGAAATGGCGAGCATTGTGTTTTTCACCGCACTCCTCTCAACATCAGTGAGGTGTACCCTATAATCCTGCACATCCGCAGTGTAGTTAAACTCTGTATGAATCCAATAGGAGTGACGAATTGCATCTACATACTCGAGAAGCTCAGGGTATTCATAGGGTTTGAGGTTAATACGCTTTTTGAAGATATCACGACGACGCTCTTTCGCGCGCTTTTCACGATAGAGGATGTATGCCTTCGCAACGCGATGAAAATCCGCTTCCATCAACGCATCCTCAACGAAATCCTGAATCTTTTCGATGTGAGGAATACAATCGTTTGTTTCCTTACAGACATCGATAAGGCGTTGGTAGACGAGTTCTGCAACTCTCCTTGCATCCTCCTCATTTCCCTCTCCAACTTCAGCCATTGCCTTGAGAATGGCTTGCACAATTTTCTCGAGATCAAAGTCTTGAATTCTTCCATCTCGCTTTTCTATTTTTTGAATGAGCTGTTCGTTTTCCATAATAAAAATCTATGCTTAATCGCATAGATTACTACCAATCATATCTTGAAAGGTCAGAGAAAACACCCAGAGTTAACAACTCCTCTGGAGTATTCATGTAGCAATCTACGCGCCGAATAATGACGTGTGAACCTATTATACTCTCTCGAAATAGAAGCTCCAAATTTTTCTACGAAAAAACGATAGAAAGAAAATTGTTCGAAACGCATGTCAACGAACACTCTAAAAATCTCCTTATTTTTCTTGTTTTTCTTACTACTCCGCGTAAACTACAAGCAATGAAAGTAAAAGAGACAATTGAGGCACTTTTCAAAACAACAATTGAGGAACTCGGTTACCCTACAGAGAGCTTCACTCTCGAACGTCCAAAATCTCTCGAACACGGAGACTACGCGAGCCCTTTCGCACTCAGTATTGCAAAGCAGGAGGGAAAGAATCCTCGTGAAATCGCGGAGCGAATCGTAGAGAATATCCAAAGAAACGAACTCCCTCCGTTTATTCAGTCACTCTCCGTCGAAGGACCAGGGTTTATTAACATTACACTTACCCCCTCATTCTTTCTCTCTGCAGTAGAAGAAATTCAACAGAAACAGGAACACTATGGGAAACACGATACCCTTGACGGAAAGCACATTCTCATAGAACACTCATCCCCAAACCTCTTCAAACCATTCCATATTGGGCATATGATGAATAACACTGTGGGAGAAAGTATCGTTCGCCTTGTGAAGAATGGAAACGCAAAGACAACCATTCTCTCTTACCCATCAGATGTCTCCCTAGGAATTGGAAAAGCAGTATGGAAACTTCTTGATTACGGAATAGAAACATTAGGGAATTATGAAACACTCGAGGAAAAGGTAGCATTTCTTGGAACATGTTATGCGGAGGGAACGAAAGCAATGAAAGAACATCCTTCTCTTGAGAAAGAGATACGAGAGATTACACAAGATATTTATGAACACCGAGACACCGAAGCGTATAGGGCTTATCTGAAAGGAAAAGAGTTAAACCTTCAATACTTTGTGAAAATGACTTCCCTTCTCGGCTCTCATTTCGATGATTACATTTTTGAATCAGAAGCAGGAAAGGTAGGTGCAGAAATTGTGAGAGCATGGGTGGGGAACGTTTTCAAAGAATCGGATGGAGCAATCATTTTTGAGCCAAACGAAAAAGATATTGAGCAAGATCCACAACTCCACGCGCGCGTATTCATCAACAGCGACGGAAACCCTACCTACGAAGCGAAAGATCTTGGACTCCTCAAATTAAAATTTGAACGATACGATCCTAATACTTCAATATTCGTAACTGATAACGAACAAGGTCCATACTTTCGTGTTGTCTCCTATGTTGCAGGGAAAATTCAGCAGGAATGGAGAGAACGAACGGTACATCTCACTCACGGAAGAATGACATTTAAGGGAGAAAAAATGTCTTCCCGTCTTGGAAACACCCCACTCGTATCGGAAATGCTCGATGTGGTGAGAGAGCTCGTATATGAACGCGCAAAAGATAAAGATACATTGAGCGAGAGCGATGCAACAACGATTGCAATCGCTGCACTCAAGTATGTCATCCTACGAACGCAAATTGGAAAATCAGTAAACTTTGATCCAGATACCTCACTCTCATTTGAGGGCGATTCAGGACCTTACCTTCTCTATACCTATGCACGAGCAAGATCAGTGCTACGAAAAGCAGAGAAACAAAGAATTTCCTACAAGGTGAGCGAACTTCCCTCTACGTGGAAAACAACCCAGCTTGAGAAAATTCTCACACGATACCAAGAACATACAATCTCAGCGCTCGAGTCATACAGTCCTCACATCATTGTGAACTACGCGACAGAACTCGCACAGACATTTAACTCGTGGTATGGAAATACGCGTATCCTCACAGAAGAGGAGGCCACCCCTTACCGCCTCGCACTCGTAGAAACAACGAGTATTGTTATTAAAAACGCACTCCATCTTCTCGGAATCGAAACGCTGGAGAAAATGTGATTTTACCAAAAAAACAGGGATATATTCCCTGTTTTTATATGAGCGAACGATACATATCAACAACTTTTTCAGTAAAATTCTCTCCTATCTGAATCTTGAAAAGAGATACTCCAGCGTCATAAAGCACTTGTTCTTTTATCTGGTCATATTTCCTCTGGAGTTTTCTATTATGAGAAATACCATTAAGTTCAATCGCGGCGAGAATCGATCCTGATCTTCTCTCTACAATAAGAAAATCGATATGTTTTGATTTAATATAGTTCCGCTCTATCTTTCGCTTTCTCCCTCCTATAGAGTTTTTCACAGAAACGACATCTTCAAGCCGAACTTTTGAAAAGATGAGGTATCTCCCATCATTTTGTCTCTCTAATTCATCAAAAAATGCTCGTTCTGAGTGAGTGAAGAAATATAGCCTCTTTACGAAGACTCCATGAAAATTTTCCTTCTCTTCTATCGAAGAGTGGATGGAAGGCAGAATGTATCCATTAAATATCTTAATTAGAATAAATACGAATCCCAATAAGAATAGTAAAAAAATGAAACTATCCATAATGGAACCATTCTACACCTTCCCCAACTTCTTCGCCAACCTCTTCGTATCACGAAGGAGTTTCTGTATTTCCTTCAATCCCCCCTCCCAGAAATCTCGATTCTCGATATTAATTTCCATTGCCTTGAAAATCTGTTTTGGAGACTTACTTGTTCCTGTTTCAAAAAACTTCTTAACCTTCTTCCACTTCTTTGGATCCTTATTGATAATTGCGTGCATTCCGTTTGACATGAGAAGCCCAGAAGCATAGGAGTACACATAGAACGGACTTCGAAAATGACTCCAATACATCCACCACTTTTCTGCATCGTAATCCTGTAACACTGCCGGTCCCATGTAGGACTTCATATGCTTTTGGAATATCACTCCAATTTCCTCGGTAGAGAGGTATCCTTTTTCACGAAATGCGTGATGCACTTCCCACTCGAAATTGTACGCAGCAATCTGACGCATTACCGTAGAGACAGTATCACCGAGTCTCGTTACCATAAGCACAAGCTGTTCTTTCTCATCCACCTCTTTGAGAAGTTGTTCAAACACAAGCCCTTCCGCAAAAGTCGATGCCGTTTCCGCAGTGAACATAGGAGTATCGTAGTTGAGCGCATTCTCCTTCTTTGAGAGCGTTCCGTGAACCGCATGTCCCATCTCATGCGCGAGAGTCATTACATCGTTCATCTTTTTAGTGTAGTTGAGCATCACATACACCGGCTCATTCTTTCCATGGTACATACAGAATGCACCATCCTGCTTTCCTACTCGTGGGTACACATCCACCTTTCCGGTTTCCACCATATCATGAAAAATACGCGCAAAGTCCTCATCGAGCTGTGCAAATGTCTCCCCTACGAGTGCAACCGCCTTTTCATAGGGGTACGCTTGATCCTCTCGCGACTTAAATGTGGGAGCATTTCTCTCGTAGTAGTGAAGCTTCTCCTTCCCCATCAACTGAGCTTTGAGTTTGTAGAACTCACGAGAGATTGAGAAGTAGTCTGTTACCGTCTCTGTGAGTGTATCCACAATCGCGGGAGTAATATCGTCTGAGAGAATGCGTGCCTGGTCTGGTCGTTTGAAGCCACGAAGCATATCGTTGATTTTCTTATCTTCCAAAATAGAATTAAACTCCTTCTCTACTACGAACGAATGCTTTCGGAAAATGTCTACGAGTGCTTTTGCAGCAGAAGCACGAACACGCGAACAACTACTCTGGAGGTTCGCGAGAATTTCTGCAAACGGTTTCACCTCCTTTACTCGTTTACTTCCCTTCTTTACAAGCACTTCTGCACTCTCGCGTGCAAAGAGCTCTCCTACCATTGATGCCCAATTTCCACTCGCAACACCTGACTTGAGCGAGAGAATCCGCTCCTCTGGTTCAGAGAGTTGGTACTTCGCAGTTTCAAAAATTCCTTTGAGGTAATTTTTG
>JALVJP010000043.1 GCA_027028225.1 Candidatus Parcubacteria bacterium | reverse complement strand
TACTCCGACTATTTTTTCCTCATCCATCGATTTTCCGTCTAAGGTAAGCGCTCCGTTACACTCTGGATAGCGTGAACAAGAGATAAATTTCCCTGTTCGCCCAAGCTTGTACACCATTTCTGATCCGCACTTTGGGCAGGTGTAGTCCTCTGCTTTTCCGAGATTTGTGAGTTTTGGAATATCTTCTTTCTCTTCTACTTCTTTTTTGAATGGAGTGTAGAACTCTCCTAACACTTTTGTATACTCGTTTTCTCCTCGTGCTATTTCATCGAGCTCATTCTCCATGTGTGCAGTGAAGCTATCGCTAATGTAGCGCGCGAAGTTTTTCTCGAGAAAAGTAGAGACGATATCTCCTGTATCGGTAGGGTAGAGTGTTCGCCCTTCTCGCGTAACATACCCACGATCTACAAGCGTTCGTATAATTGAAGCATAGGTAGAGGGTCGTCCAATTCCTCGCTTCTCCAACTCTTTGATGAGTCCAGCTTCGCTATAGCGATTTGGAGGAGTTGTCATTTTCTCAATGTTCTCTATCTCGATGAGCTTCAATTCTTGTCCTTCTTTAAGAGGAGGAAGTTCTACATCCTCACCTTTCGCATGCGGGTCAGCGAGAAGCCAACCGGGGCTGATGAGTGTAATCCCGTTGATAGCAAAATCGAGAATGTCACCATTTTTGATATTTGCGAGAACACGCTTTTTAAGGAAACTCGCATCTTTCATCTGTGAGGCAATTGTACGCTGTGTGATGAGTTGGTAGAGTTTTCGCTCGTCCTCGCTTGATCCGTAAATCTTCCCATCAAAATGTGTGGGGCGAATTGCTTCATGTGCTTCCTGACTATTCTTCGATTTTGTCTTAAATTGTTTTACCTCTATGAGTTCCTTTCCGTATGTTTTCTCTATGTAGCGAGTAATGAACGGAAGTGCTTTTTCAGAGAGACGAGTGCTATCTGTTCTCATATAGGTGATGTGTCCATCTTGGTAGAGCTTCTGCGCAGCACGCATTGTGCGAGAAGGGGAGAATCCGAGTCGTGTGGATGCGGTTTGTTGAAGTGTGGAAGTTGTGAACGGTGCTTTTGCTTTTCGTTTCGTTTTCGTCTCCTTAATTTCCTTTATATACCATTCTCCTTTTTCCACTTTCGCAATAGTATCAAGTGTTTCATCAAGATCCGTGAGCTCTTTCGTCGCGGTGAAGGTGAATGTGTCTTTTCCGTCATTGAGTTGTGCTTCAAGGATGTAGTAGGGTTCTGGGGTAAACGCGCGTATCTCTCGTTCCCGCTCCATTAAAATACGAAGGGCAGGAGATTGAACGCGCCCTGCGGAGAGTCCATAGCGAACTTTCTTCCAAATAAGTTCAGAGAGGGTGTAACCAAAAAGGCGATCGAGAATGCGCCTTGCTTCTTGCGCACGACGGAGATTCTCGTTGATATGGTCTGGTTCCTGAATCGCACGCTTTACCTCTGTTTCCGTAATTTCGTAGAAACGCACACGTTCGGTGGGGATATCATCTTTTCCGAGCGCTTCTTTAAGCACTTCTCTCAGGTGCCATGCAATTGCTTCCCCTTCACGATCCGGGTCGGTTGCGAGAATAATCTTTTCTGCTTTCTTCGCATACGATGCGAGATCTCGCACGACTTTCTCCTTTTCAGGAGGGACGACATAGTGAGGTTGAAACCCGTGTTCGATATCTATCGCGTTTTTGTTCCCCTTTGGAAGATCACGAATGTGTCCTACTGAGGATTTTACGATGTAGTCTTTCCCAAGATACTTATTTATCGTCTTCGCTTTTGCGGGTGATTCAACAATAACAAATTTCATTGCTCCAAGTTATAGTATATAGGTATTTTTTTGCAAATTTCTTTCTTCTCCGTTTTACGATAAGATGTCTTTGTGAAGCAAATACAACAAAAGAAATCATTTATTCATCTTCTCTATTTTATACTATTCTTTTTCGCTATCTTTTTTCTTGTATCGCTCATTATTCGAAAGTTTGGTATTCATGAGGAAAAAGAGCATGAGTTAAGCTTCAGTTATAAGAAAGACTTTCATATAGGAAAGGAGGAGAGCATTCCTGCGAAACTTATCCGTGTTGTTGATGGTGATACTCTTCTTGTAGAACTAAAAGGAAGACGCGAACGCCTTCGTTTGATTGGGATTGATAGCCCAGAATCGGTAAAACCTGAAAGTCCTGTTGAGTGTTACGGAGAGGAAGCGAAAGCTTATCTCACATCTCTTCTCTCTAATGAAAGTGATATCATTCTTGAATATGATGAGACACAAGGAGAGCGTGATCGTTTTGGAAGAATTCTCGCCTATGTATTTACGATTGATGGAAAAAATCTTGCGGAGGAGATGCTTCGTAATGGTTACGCGCGAGAATATAATTATCAAAAGAGAAATCCATACCGCCTCCGTGATACCTTTATTGATGATGAAAGGGGAGCTGGTGCGAAGGGGAAAGGGTTATGGGCAGTATGTCGTTGAACATGGATAAACAGAAAAACAAAATTCGTTACCTTGTGGGAATTGATGAAGTGGGGAGGGGACCACTCGCAGGTCCGGTAACACTCGGAGCTTTTGTCGTTTCGTCATCTTCTTGTGATGTAATAGAAAAAGATTTTCATTATCTTGGGTTTAAAGATTCAAAGATGCTATCTCCCCACAGAAGAGAATTCCTTGTTGAAAAGGTGAGGGAGACATATTTAAAGAAAAAAGAGAATGATGTATTTTTATTCCTCTCCTCTCAGTCTGCGCGAGTAATTGATGAGAAAGGGATTGCACTTGCAATACGAAAAGCGATTGCCCATCTTGTGAGGAAAGTTGAAAGGGGAACAGAATCTTCGCGAGAAGAAATATTTTTCTTTCTCGATGGATCGCTTTCGCTTGAGGGGATTGCTCCTCATTTTGAGATAATCATACACGGTGATAAGGAAAATATTCTCATTGCAGTTTCCTCAGTTTTCGCGAAGGTTCATAGAGATGCACTCATGCTCCGCTACGCAAAGAAATATCCTCACTACGGATTTGAAAAGCATAAGGGCTATGGGACTGCATTTCATCGTGAGCAAATTGAGAAGTATGGACCGAGTCCGATTCATAGGGTGAGTTGGATAAAGAAAAGATAGTATTCACTAAAGAGGGCGAGGTGGCGCGATTGCGTCACCTCGCCCTCTTTATGCCTTGCAAGAATATGAGAAATGCCTATAATAGCGAACATTATGGTTATTCGAATGAGACATACACGAGCACATACAGGGAAGAGACGTTCTCACCATGCAATTAAAGGGAAAACGCTTACTACTGATACACAAACAAAAAGCACTCATGTGCGACATCGTCTTGATTTAAAGACGGGAAAGTATCGAGGAAAGAAGATTCTCGATGTGGTAAAGAAGCTCGTTTCAAAGAAAGAGGAGAAGGATGCGTAGCATCTTTTTTCTTTTCTCTCTTTTCTATATCTGTTATACTTACTGCAAATATGGCACATAGAAGACAACAACGAGCGATAATGCTTCAGCTTCTCTACGCGAGAGAAGTAAGGGATACAGAAAAGAAAGACGACGCCTTTCTTCGTAGAGAGCTTGATTATCTCATTCATTCTTTCATTCCGGTCCCTCTTGACGAGGATGAACGCACACAGATATTAAAAGAGTTAAGTGAGGTGGAGAATGAGGAGATTAAGTTAGATAACATTATAGATGAACTAAGTAAGGATTGGTCGATTCAGAGAATATCTCTTGTTGATAAAAACATTCTACGTATTTCGCTCTATGAACTCCTCTCTGGCAAGGAGGAACTATCTGAAAGAATTATCATCAACGAAGCGGTTGAGCTTGCGAAGAAATTTGGAGGACAAAAATCCTATCGTTTCGTGAATGGTATTCTCGGAGAAGCACACCGCCTCTTTAATGGTGGGGAGGAGAGTAAAAAAGCTACCTTTGATATTCCCTATGAAAAAATGGAGATTGATAGGAAAGTTGCTGCAGTTGTGTATTCCATCGATGAACAAAGAAATGTGCGTATCGGAATGGTTCACGATATCTTTGGGTATTGGACTCTCTCGAAGGGGAGTGTTGATGAGAATTTGAGAGAGGAAGAATCTTTAACAAAGAAAGTAAAAGAAGAAACGGATTGGGATATCGAAGTTATTGAGAAATTAGGAGAGAGTGAGTATATTGCCTATCCCCCAGATAGAGGTCCTGTGCGAAAGCAAGTTTCCTATTACCTCGCAAAAGCTCCATATCGACTTCCACAACTCGGAAGAACTACGAAAGGACTCGATGATGTTGCATGGTTCTCTCTTGATGATATTCTCGACCTCAACCTCTATGATGATGTTTCAAAGATGCTCGTAAAGGCGATTATGTTTCTTTCTGAGAGAGAAGGTCTTGTATCTTTAGAAGAGGAAACAAGAGAGAAAAGTCGAGAGGAAACAGATAAAAAATCAGATAATGAATAGACATATATGGAAGATAAGTATCAACAATTTGAAAAACGGTTTGGTATCTCCTTTAAGAACAGAGGGTTGCTAGAGCAAGCGTTTACACATCGTTCTTACATCAATGAGAATAAGAATTCTGGATTAGAGCATAACGAGCGACTTGAATTTCTTGGTGATGCGGTGCTTGAGCTCATCACTACTGAATTTCTCTATGACAAGTTTCCAGAAGTAAGCGAGGGGATTCTCACCGCATATCGTTCCGCGCTTGTGAGAACAGAAACAATTTCCCGTGTCGCGCGGAAGATGGGGATGAATGAACTTCTCAAACTCTCAAAAGGAGAAGCGCGCGATGAGGGAAAAGCGCGTGACTATATCCTCGCAAACACATTTGAGGCTTTCCTCGGAGCGCTTCACCTCGACCAAGGGTATGAGGTAACGAAGAGGATTGTAGCAGATTTACTTTTCCAAGAGATTGAGGATATTATTGAGACAGGATCATGGAAAGATTCAAAATCACGGGTTCAAGAGTATGCACAGGAGGCATACAAAGAAACCCCACGTTATGAGATTCTCTCTGCGACAGGTCCCGACCATGATAAACATTTCACTGTGGCGGTATATTTTGGGGATAAAGAGATTGCTCGAGGGGAAGGAAAGAGTAAACAACAAGCGCAACAAGATGCTGCAAAAAATGCACTTGAGAAAGAAGGGGTGTTTGAAAATAAGTAAAAGGAATTTATGGTCTTGCTACATCAAAAAAACTTTCCAACTCTAAAGTAAACGACCGCCGGACTGAGGTCCGGCGGCTTTGTATTTGCCCACTGTAAGTG
>JALVJP010000042.1 GCA_027028225.1 Candidatus Parcubacteria bacterium | reverse complement strand
CGCATTACAAAAACTGACACGGCTGACAAATTATCTCGCAGTAGCGCAGATTTTTCTCAAAGAGAATGTTTTTCTCAAAGAAGCGCTCCGAGATGAACACATAAAAGATCGCTTGCTCGGGCACTGGGGAACCTGCCCGGGGGTTAACCTTGTGTATGCACACACGAATAGACTCATTCGTGATTATCCTGAGCGAGATTTTCTCCTCACCGTTGGTCCTGGTCATGGATTTCCTGCTTATCAAGCAAACATTCTTGTGGAAGGATCACTTACGCACTTCTCTCCTCACAAGCTTCCTTACACTGAAGAAGGATTTACACAGGTGGTGCGACATTTTTCCGTCCCCTACGGATACCCATCTCATCTCAATCCACATGCTCCCGGCGTAATCCTCGAGGGAGGAGAACTTGGCTACTCACTCGCCGTTGCAACAGGAAGCATTCTCGACAATAAGAAACTCATCAATGTATGTATCATCGGAGATGGGGAAGCGGAGACTGCAACACTCGCAACTTCTTGGAATGTAAATTCGTTTATTTCTCCAGAAACGGATGGGGCGGTGCTCCCTGTGCTCCACTTGAATGGCTACAAAATTTCTGGCCCCACAATTTATGGGCGAATGAGCGAAGACGATCTTCGTTCCTATTTCGAATCGCTCGGGTGGAAAGTCTACTACGTAGAATCAGCGGAGGAGAGAGATTCTCTACACGCACAACTCCTTGAAACATTTGATGATGCAATGCAGGATATCCTCCGTATTCAAGAACAGGGAAGTGATACACTTCCTCCTCAATGGCCGATGATTATCTTACGCACACCGAAGGGGGTGACTGGGCCAAAAGAGGTAGAGGGGAAGAAGATTGAAGGAAATTGCGATGCGCATCAAGTTGTATTCTCTGGGGTGAAAGGAAACTCTGAAAACCTCCACATTCTTGAGGATTGGCTTCACTCCTACCACATTGACGAACTTATTCGTTTTGAAGGTGAGGAGAAGAGGGTAGTTATTGATGATGATATTATCGCACTTCTTCCAGAAGAGAATCGAAGAGTTGGGCGTTCTTCTTACGCGCACGGAGAGCGGATGAAAATGCCGAAGACACCTCAATTTAGAGATATTTTTGTACAACAAGAGATCCTCAAAGACGAAGGGAAGAGTTCGATGGAGGAAGCAGGGAAGTATCTCCGCGATCTCATTCGTCTTGAAAACGAAGTGAGACTCTTCTCTCCTGATGAGACATACTCAAATAAACTCCATGCGATTTTTGAAGCGACGAAACGGGTATGGCAGAGGAAATTAGAATCATGGGATAAAGATTTTGGGCGAAGTGGGCGAGTAATTGAGATGCTCTCAGAAAATGTTCTCTTTGGAATGTTGTGGGGTTACACGCTCACCGGGCGCTACGGATACTTTGCAACCTATGAATCATTTGGACAAATTGTTGCATCAATGGCAGACCAGTATGTGAAGTTTATCAAAGTTGCTCGTGAGGTTCCGTTTCGTAACCCTGTTCCGTCTCTCAATGTAATCCTTTCCTCTCTCCTCGAACGACAAGATCACAACGGATTCTCACACCAAAATCCTTCATTCATTGCTGAGAACCTTGACCGTGATCACGATATTGTAGCTGCTTACTTCCCAGCAGACAAAAATTTGATGAAACTCGCAATGGAAAAGACAATGCACTCATTTAATCGACTTAACATCATCGTTGTGGGAAAACGAATGCGTCGCACTTTTCTCACACGAGAACAAGCAGAGAAACAAGCTGAGCAGGGAATTATGACATGGGATTGGTTTTCACAGAGAGATCCTCATATTACTATTGTTACGATTGGTGATTATGTGACAGAGGAAGCGATTGCGGGGCTTATCCTTTTACGAAAAACACTTCCTCACATTCGCACTCGCTTTGTGAATGTATTCTGTCTCAATGTGTTTGATGGGAAGTGTTCACACTTCTCGCGAGAAGAAATAGTGCGTCGTTTCCTTGGAAAAGATACAGGAATTCTCTTTCACTATCATGGATACGCGACGACAATTGAAAAGCTTATCTTTCCTTACGATATATCAGATCGAACTATTATTCATGGATACCGCGAGCGTGGTTCAACAACATCACCGTTTGATATGCTCTCGCGAAATGAGCTCACACGTTACCACCTTGTTCGTTCGGTTGCTCGGCTTGCACACAAGAAAGGACTTGTTGATGCGGACGGGCTTCGCTCTGTTGAGAAAGATATGAACACACGTATTGAAAACGAGAAGTCTTACATAAAGAAACATTTTGTCGATCCTCTTGAAGTTCGAGAGTGGGATAAAGAAATTAACATTTTTGACTTGCCAGAGGAGTAATTTTCCCTATAATGCACGACTATATGAAGAAACTTGAAGCAAAAAAGCGTGAAGCAGGAGAATCACCAGAATATATTCGCAATGAAGAAAAGTATGTTCCTGCGGTAGTATACGGAAAAGGAATAGAAAATCTCCTCGTGAAAGTTCCTGATAATGTATTCCGTTCAATCTACAAGGATATCCGTGATGGGGCATCATTCACACTTGCTGTGGAAGGAGATAAGGATTACACAGTAGTATTGAAAGATATGCAGGTGCATCCCACAACAGGATTTCTCCTTCACCTCGACTTCCTCGTAGAGGGAGAATAGTTTACAAGAAAAGGGTTTCAAAACCCTTTTTCTTTTTCCTATGCTATAATACTCATTATGTTAAGAACATGGAAAAAATGGACGATTCTTTCTGGTTTTTTCATTTTTGCTGCGCTTGTTTTTGGGATCGCTCACGATTCTTCCGCGCTTGCTCAGTGTAAACAGGGGGAGCCAGAAAAGGAGTGTAAGGCGAGACTTCTTAAAGAGTTAAGTGAAAAGGAGGAGGAGGTAAAAAGACTTCAACAGGGTATCCAACAAGAGAATGCAAAGCAGAGTACACTCTTTCAAGAAATTCGAAGGATTAATTCAAAAATTCAAGAAACTTCACTTGCTATTAGAAGAAAGGAGCGCCTCATTTCTCGTCTTCGTTCTGAAATTTCCTCAAAGGAGGAGAAAATACATGAACTCAATGAAAAACTAAAAAGGGAAAAAGAATCACTTGCACGCATCCTTCGAAGAAAACATGAGCTTGGAAATACAACGATTCTAGAGTTTCTCCTCTCGAGTAAATCTCTCTCTGATTTCTATCACGATGTATCTCTCTTTTCCTATATTCAAAAATCCCTCTCTTCCTCATTCAAAGAAATCGATGAATTGAAGCGAGAGATTTTTGAGGAGAAGCAGGATTTGGAAGAAAAGAAAGAGGAACATGCAGATGAGAAGTATAAGCTTGCACTCGAGAAAGGGAAGGTTGAAGTTGAGAAAAAGGATAGGGATGTTGCTCTGCGCGTGAGTCAGTCGAAAGAAGCAACATTCGCGCAACTGAAGAAAAAGAGGGAAGAAGAGATTAAAAAAATTCGTGCAATGCTCATTCAATTCCAAAGAAATGGAATGAAAGCAAAATCTATTTCCTTTGGTGAGGCATACGATTATGCGAAGCTCGCGGAAAAGTACACAGGAGTTCGTGCGGCATTTATCCTTGCGATTATGCAACAAGAGACAGGATTTGGAATGAATGTTGGCGGATGTTATTTAAGGAATGAGAAAACAGGAGATGGAATTTATATTAAAAACGGGAAGCTTGCGAAGCGCACAATGATGGTAAGTAACATTCCAAATTTCAAGAAAATTACAGGCGGACTCGGAATGGATTGGAGGAAGACCCCAGTTTCTTGTGCTCTTTATCGCAATGGTAAGTATTATGGGTACGGCGGAGCGATGGGGTACACACAATTTATTCCAAACACATGGATGATTGTTACTAATCGTGTGCAGAAGTATCTTGGATCACCTGTTGCGAGTCCATGGAATCCTCGTGA
Source organism: Candidatus Parcubacteria bacterium (assembly GCA_027028225.1). GTDB lineage: Bacteria > Patescibacteriota > Minisyncoccia > Phycocordibacterales > UBA1006 > UBA1006. The sequence goes on along the minus strand of JALVJP010000042.1, from coordinate 1,397 downwards.
TGCAGTAATGGCTGCTGCGATTTATCTTAGAGATAAAGGTGCATGGAGAAGAAATTATCGTTCAGAATTTTGTGCTGCTTCTAGTTACTACGCAGGGAAGTGCTACCCAGATTCTCGTTATGCAAAAAGTGTGATGGCACGCGTTCCAAAAATCCAACAGCTTATTAATACGCTTGAGAGAGATTAGTGGTTTATGATGGAATCACCTAGGAAAAAGGAATATAGTGGAGAGGAAATATCTTCCATAAAAGAACGTTTGCTAAACAAACAAATTTCTTTAGAAGAATTTCGTAACATTCTCTTCGAACGAGATCAGTTAAATCTTACGAGGAGTGCATCTATGGAAAACCTTAAGCTTCTCACCGATCCTGAAGTAGTCCAATTTCTTCAGAGAAATTTAGAAGACAAGAGGGAATACTATCGTTTCCTTAGTCTTACTGAGGTTCACATTGCTCAGATACTTTATCAGAGAGGGGAAGAAGCTGAAGGTTTTTCTCACTTCAATCGAGCACTCTCCTATGCGAGAGAAGCAACGATGGATGAGAGCTGGGTAGCATACTTAGAAGGAACGATTTCTTATTTAGAAGGGAGAGAAATTTCTGAGGAGGTTATCGAGAAGGTTACTGAACCGAGAAATAGGGAGATATTAATTCATTTTAATGGGGGATTGAGAAAGAGGGGAAAACCATCGTATATTGAGGACTACGGGAGGTAGTATAAAATACTCATACGCCGTGAGCGTGAGTATTGCGGGATTAGTTAAGTGGTATAACGGATGCTTCCCAAGCATCAGTCGCGAGTTCGATTCTCGTATCCCGCACAAAGAGAGTGAGAATAAGAAAGAAAAACAGGCGAGGGATTACACACCTCGCCTGCTTTGCTATCAAGCACTTGATGTAAAAAAAAGGGAGGGTGGGCGCATAGCGCTCGCCCTCCTCTTAACAAAAAGATACCTCGCGTCTTTTTTGTCATCCTGAACTTGATTCAGGATCCAGAGGGAGAACCATTTATGCTAATGAAATAACCAGCATATCTATTTTCTAGATTCCGCATCAAGTGCGGAATGACAGTGAGAGGTAGAAGTGATATTTTTCGTCTATAAGTGATAACAAAAGAGCGACGAGGTGCTATACACCTCACCCTCTTCCTTCATGCAACATTGAGTTATCCACAGTTATTTGTGTCAAGCACTTGACCCCTCACACAGATTCTGTGTGAAGGGCTTGACAACTCTCTCTCTCTGATAAGTTAGATACAACAAACTTAAAAATGCTCAATCTACCCCAAAATAGAAACTTTCAACTTACCTTCTCAGGTAAATCGAATAACAACGAGTGAATTCTAACACCATTCTTTAAGAAACAAAACTTCTCATAGGAAGTGTATCCTCCAAGAAC
>JALVJP010000041.1:1048-1718 GCA_027028225.1 Candidatus Parcubacteria bacterium | reverse complement strand
CTATGAGGAATATCTGAAGACATTGTATAGAGTGTGAGTGCATTCCTCATTCGCCCAAGAATCTTACTCGCAACTTCTCTTACTCCTTTTTCTGAGAATGCAAACGCTTCTGCGCGTACAGAAGGAGATGCGAGGAGGTAGAGACGCATCGCATCTGCCCCACTCGTATCAAAAATATGTTGTGGATCTGGGTAATTTTTGAGCGACTTTGACATTTTCTTCCCATCCTCTGCGAGAATGAGTCCGTTCACCACCACATTTTCAAATGGTGTCTGATCAAAGAGTGCATTTCCCACCACAGAGAGAACGTAGAACCATCCACGTGTCTGATCGAGTCCTTCCGCAATGAATTGTGCGGGAAAGTGCTTCTCGAGAAAATTAGCCTTATGCTCAAATGGGTAGTGTTGCTGTGCGTAAGGCATCGACGAAGAGTCAAACCATACATCAAGCACTTCCTTCACACGCTCATAGCGAACGCCATCTTTTACAATCGAAAACTCATCAATGTAGGGGCGATGAATATCAATCACATAATGTTCATTGTGAGGGAACGGAACGAATGGAATCTCAAAGGGTTTTGCGTTTTCTACGCTACTTGGCTTATAGAATTTTTTCAAATATCGTTTCAAACCTCGGTACTTCACCCCAAATTGAAACATATGGAGTGGCA
>JALVJP010000041.1:0-1038 GCA_027028225.1 Candidatus Parcubacteria bacterium | reverse complement strand
CGTGTGTACACATCACGGATACTCTCTGCCCCCTCAATAGGGGTAGAGCTAAACATATCATCGAGCTTCCTTATAGAACTATGGAATTCATGCCACGACTTCCCTTCAAACTGCTTACCTGTTTGATATTCAATAAGACGCTCATCTTCAATAATAGACTCATCAGATAGTTGGAATGCTTCTTTAAGAATTTCCGTTGTCTTTCTTGTTCTATAGAGAGGAGAAGTAATAATGAGATCAATTGACTCATATTCCTCTTTAATTGAATTTGCAGCTTTGTAGACCTGTTTCTCCCCCATCTCAGTAAGACCATCTTCCTCACGAGCGAGTGCACTAATAATCCCGCCGTTGAGGTTCGATTCAGATTGCCCGTGGCGGAATCCGATATACGTATTTCCCGACTTCTCTGCGTAGTGGAGGAGTTCATCAAAAGAAGAGATGGTGAGGTGTTCTCCTGTCTCCGGATGCTTCCATACCGGAATTGGTGTTCCCCAGTAACGGCTTCGTGAAAGCGCCCACTCTCTCGCGCCCTCAAGCCACTTTCCAAATCTCCCTTCCCCAATATGTGTAGGAACCCAATGAACCTTCTCATTTGATTCAATGAGTTTGTCTTTTATCTTTGGAACATCCACATACCATGTCCCTGTTGCATAATTGAGGAGCGGGGTTCCACATCGCCAACAGTGAGGGTAGCTGTGTGTGACTTTTGCCTTCGCAAACACTTTTCCCTCTTGTGAGAGGACACGGAGAATTTCAATATCCGCAGACATTGTATCTCCTTTCTCTTTTACCTTCATCCCCTTGAAAGAGGTTCCCTCTGCGGTTGAAGCAAAATCATCACGAAAACGACCATCTTGTGTAACATGTTGAATAAACGGAAGGTTTTCCTTTCTTCCCAGCTCCATATCGTCAGAACCAAAGGCAGGGGCGATATGCACAATTCCTGTTCCGTCCTCCGTCGTTACAAAGTCTGCTCCATACACCTTCCAACCATTCTCTCGATGCTCAAGAGATTCATCATCCGCATAGTAGGAGAAG
>JALVJP010000040.1 GCA_027028225.1 Candidatus Parcubacteria bacterium | reverse complement strand
CTCCTAGCACTTATGGTTCACCTAGACACAATATTGCTAATGGTATCTATATGGGAAGTGAAGTTGACCACGATATTAACCCTTTTAATACTATAGATGCTAACGGAGATGATATTGATGGTGTTGATGATGAAGATGGTGTAACCTTTGTAAATGGAGATGATATTAATGGTTCATACTTCGATGTAAATGGCACACAAGAGTTAAATGTGACTGTCTCAAAAGATGGTTATTTAAATGTGTGGCTTGACTTTGGAATTGATGGAACATTTGCTACAGCAGGAGACCATATTATTGTAGCACAGCATCTTACAGCAGGTTCACATATTATCTCATTTAATATTCCATCTACTGTGACTAAGAACCAACTTACCTATATACGTTTTAGATACTCATCAACAGCCAATCTTGATTTTAAAGAGAGTGTTTCAGATGGAGAGGTTGAGGATTATGCTATTAAGTTTGGTTCGGCTTTCCAAGGAGTAAAGGGACGATTTAATATTCAAAGAACAAATTCAGCCCTTAATGCTAAAGATTTTGCACTATATACACAAATAGTAGGGCGAGACTTTAACTACCATGTAGTTTTTTATGATGAAAATATGACAAATGAAGAGCCGTTAGCAAAAGTGCCTGTAAAAATAGACCTAATTGATGTAAATAATTCTAACGAACCACTCTATACTGGTTACTACTACTTCTCTCATGTAAATCCTAGTAGTCGTATTTTAGTACTAGATGGTTCAGACTTGAACTCTATACCTGCTACAAAAGAGGCTCTCTTTCAAATTACTTATGCCGTTGATGCACACGGTTCTATTGTTCAACAGCAGTGTGGTGCAGATTATCAAGCCTGTTTTGAAAGCTTAATGGCTTCTAGTGATGCTAACCGAACAGATGATGCAAAAGATGAGTTTTCAATTCGACCAGAGAGTTTTTATATTACTCTTGCAGATGGTAATAAAGAGAGAATCAATAGTAGAAATCCTATTAACAAAACATTAAGGGTAGCCTCTGGTTATGAGTATAATCTAAGCATGATTGCTACTAAATATGGAGGAGTTGAGCCATCAGAGGGTTACAATAGAGATTTTAATGCCTCTTTTGATTTTAACTCTACAGCTCTTACTTGTGCAAACACAGACCCTATTGAGCAAAATATAAACTATATAGATGGTATTGCTAATATCTCTAACTTTAAGCATAATAATGTAGGTGAATATAGATTAACACAAGTAACAGATGAGAACTGGACAGCCATAGATAAAGCTAATAGTGACTGTATTGTAAATAGTTCAATTACCTCTAGTGATGGAAATAGTAAATCGGGATGTAATATTGCACTTCAAACTCACCCTATTGATTTAGAGTTCTACCCTGACCATTTTGCTGTTGACTTGAACTTAAAAAATTTACCAAGCTCTAGTCATCCTGATTTTATCTATATGATGGAATTAAATGCAGTTAATAACAATGTAGCGATTGCATTTGATGGAAATATTACAGCACAGAGTGAAGATAATACTACAACTACAAACTTTACAGATGGATGTGTAGCTACAAATCTTCTTTTAGATTTAAATGCAACAACTGTTTCAGTAGAGGGAGTAGACCAATATATACATACTGTAAATGGTACAGATGTTAACTTTTCAAGGATTATTTATTTTAATCGAGATAGTACAACACCTACTGTAGAGTTAAATCAAACACTCACTAGAAT
>JALVJP010000039.1 GCA_027028225.1 Candidatus Parcubacteria bacterium | reverse complement strand
CCAAGTTGATCACCCATCACTCTTTGACAAGCTCATCTCCTAGCCCACTTACAGTGGGCAAATACAAAGCCGCCGGACCTCAGTCCGGCGGTCGTTTACATATAAATAGCCATACCTCATCTTATGAAGAAAGACAAACTCTAAATAATAGGAATAGATGAGAATGACTATTCTGCCTTTAGAATAATGTTGTATGTATTATTGTCAATACTTTTTCTTGAATTAACCTTTGAACTGCATCTTATCAAGAATATGCTGAGATGTTTGATAGTGAAGATGCTTCTGTCGTTTATTGTTCAGTTTATGGGTAGCATATTTACATCTCTCCCATAAGAACAGTATAGGGAGAGCCTTTAAGAGAAGTGCTAGGTAATTTTTTTCTTTATTACAACATAGTTATATCACTAGATTCTCATACTTCTTGTGTTACAATACGGTAATAGTTGGGAAGGTAAATTATGCTACGATTGAAATCACTAGAATTGAATGGATTTAAATCATTCGCTCGTAAGAGCGAGTTCCTTTTTGATCGTCCAATCGTAGCTATTGTAGGGCCAAACGGATCAGGGAAATCAAATGTAGTGGAGGCAATTCGCTTTGTGCTAGGAGAGCAATCGATTAAATCACTTCGAGGAAAGACGGGGTCCGATCTTATCTTTAAAGGTTCTTCACATATTCCGAAAGCATCTCGTGCATCGGTTACTATTCGCTTCTCAAACGAAGACCGTATCTTCTCTTTGAATAGTATAAAAGGAGAATCACTCTCGCTTGATTTCGACGAGATTCGCATTCGAAGGGAGGTGTATGCAGATGGAGGAAATCGCTACTTTATTAACGACCACGAGGTTCGTATGCGTGATGTGCACGATCTCATTTCTTCTATTCATATTGGAGCATCTGGGCATCACATTATCTCTCAGGGAGAGGCCGACCGCTACCTCAACGCGAATGCACGCGAGCGAAAGAAACTTATCGAAGAGGCACTTGGGTTAAAGCGCTACCAAATCCGCATTCGCGACGCACAGAGAAAGCTTGAAAAGGCACAGGTTAACTTAAGAGAGGTTGAACTCCTCAAGAAGGAGATCCAACCACAGCTCCGCTTCCTTAAAAAACAGATGGAGCACATTGAGCGTATGCGCGTGTTTAAAGAGAAGATGTACACACTCCTCAATCACTTTCTCTTCTGGGAGAGTGAAGATATTTCACGACAGAAAACATTTATACGCGAAAAAAGGGAAGAGCTTGCAAAAGTAATAGATGAGAAGGAAACAATTTTTCGTCAACTTTCCGAAAAGAGAAAGAAAGTTGTGCGTTTTCCAGAGGAGGAAGAAATTGAAACGAAACAAAAGTATATTCAAAGCTGGCAGAAGAAAATTCGTGAGAATGAGCTTGAACGAGGTAGGATTGAGGGGATGATTCGTTTCCTTAAAGAGCGAGAAATGAAATCTTCCCGCACTTCTCATGAGGATCAAAGGCGAGAGGAAAAACTTATCCCGTTCTCTGTGATACATACCTTTCTCCAAACCCTTCTCCGTGAGATTAAAGATGGTGTTGATGGCGGGAATATTTTCCACTACCTCGATCAACGCATTTTCTCTTTTCTTGATTCTTTTAAAAGAGAGGAAGAGGTGAGAGAGGTGCAGCCTTCTTTACATAAGGAAGAGGATAAAAAGGAGTTAGAAGAGTTAGAACGAAAGCGTGAAGTACTCCTTAAAGCGAACCAAGAAGCAGAGAGTTACATCAAGGGGCTTGAGAATGAAGTTACTCAACTTTCAGAGAAAATTCGTGTGTTACGAAGGGAACATGAGAAGGAACAGCAATCTTTCTATCAAATACAACTTGAACTTGGGAAACTGAAAACACAGCTCAGCGAACTCAATACGGAGACACAGCGTATCGCGGAGCGAGAGCAACAACTTCAAGATATTCGTGATGAACTCCGTGCCCTCGAACAGAGCGTTGGAGAAGAAGAGCGACTTGCAAAACCACATATTGCTATCTCAAGCTTCACGCAATTCCATCAGGAACGAAGGAGGATTCTCCATGAAATAGAGCGAATGCGTATACGCCTTGAAGAGTTTAGTGGAGGCGATGAGGAAGCATTTCTTGCGGAACTCAATGAGTTGGAGGAGCGTGATCGCTTTCTCGGATCAGAAATGGATGATATTCACGAGACGATTGAGAACCTCAAATCACTCATCGCACAACTTGAGGGAACGATCGAGGAGAAGTTTGCAAAAGGAATCGCACTCATTAATCGAGAGTTTCAAAACTTCTTTCGCCTTATGTTCGGTGGGGGAGACGCTTCACTTCTCGTGAGCGCACAGAAGAAGCGAAAGAGTGAAGAAGAGGAAGAGGACGAGAAAGAGGAGCTTGGAGTTGAGGTGCGTGTGAAAATTCCAAGAAAGCGTGTCTCTGACCTCAATATGCTTTCAGGAGGAGAGCGCTCACTCACATCAATCGCACTCCTCTTTGCACTCTCGCAAGTCAACCCACCTCCATTCCTCATCCTTGATGAGACAGATGCAGCGCTCGACGAAGAAAACTCTCGCCGTTACGGAGATATGGTTGAGCGACTCGCAGAGAAGTCACAGCTCATTCTCGTAACACACAACCGAGAGACAATGAGTCGTGCACACAGTTTGTTTGGGGTAACACTCGGACGAGATGCTGCATCACAAGTATTCTCAATCCGCCTCCAAGAGGCAACGCAGTATGCGAAGTAATGTAAAAAACACGACGTGCGGTCGTGTTTTTGTATAGGTTTTTTACTCTTTCAATTCCAACCCTCCATCCTTATTGACGAAGTATTTTTTTCCAAGCTCCAAGAGAGTAGGCTCTCTTTCATCGGAATAAATAACTTCGTCGACTGAATAGAGATAAAATACCTTTTCATACTCATTCCACCAGGAATCAAACTCAGACACTTTTTTTGTAAAAAGGATTTTAATTGTCTCACCTGGCTGCGGAGAACGTAACCGGATATCTTCATTATCTCCATACCAAACTGCTATTCCAGTAGTTAAAAGTACGAAAAATATCAATAACAGAGCTACCCCTTCCGTGTTCTTGTCGAAAGATAGCATTACAAAAATAAACACAGATAGGATTAGAGATGATATTACAGACCACGCTGTAAACATCAGGGACTTTTTGTCCTTTAAATAGGACTTTTTATAAGTTTTCATGGTTATATAAATTTTTATGATTTCTGCTCACAACATAGCAAAGAGAGAGAGAGAGAGTTGTCAATAGCTGATAGGGGAAGCACCACACAAGCTGTGGATAACTTTACATCACAACATATATCCTCATTCGTCAGTGACACCACTTTTGTCATTTATTTCGGTATGCAGCTTAAAGTGAAGTGCGGCGCATTTGCCTTCACTAATTATCTTACACGAAAGAGTAAAAGTGGAGTCACCGTAGGGGTATCATCACTAATACTAACAAAAACGAGCATCGTGATTACCCTCTGAATTTCCGTCTTTATAGGGATAATAAGGTGTATGTATCAAGTACGAAATAATGGTGGAATATTTTTTACATTACTTCTCCCATTTCCTACGCTATGCTATTATATGCGTATGATTCAATTCGAGGAGGTATCAAAACGTTATGGAAAATCTTTCTATGCGCTAAGGGATGTAACTTTTCATATTGCAGAAGAAGAATTCGTTTTTATTACAGGACCTTCCGGTTCAGGAAAAACGACGATTCTTAAACTTCTTATTGCTGAAGAGAAGCCAACAAAAGGGAGAGTAACGTTCTATAGTCTTAATGTTCATAATTTACGACGTTCTGATATTCCGCGCTATCGCCAAAAACTTGGTGTTGTGTTTCAAGATTATCGACTTATTCCCGATAAGACCGTGAGAGAAAATATTTCTTTTGTAATGGAGATGTTGGGGGCAAAAGATTCAGAGATAAACGAGAATGTGAGAAATGTTCTCAACATTGTGCGCCTAAAAGGGAAAGAGAAGAGGTATCCTCACCAACTCTCTGGAGGAGAGCAACAACGCCTTGCTATTGCGCGTGCAATTGTAAACGAACCGGATATTCTCCTTGTTGATGAACCAACTGCATCGCTTGATAAGGAAAATAGTGAACTCGTTCTCGATATTCTTAAAAAAATCCATGAACTTGGAACGACCGTCCTTCTCTTTACACACGAACACATTAAACTCCCTCATACTCGTGTGATTAAGGTTGATAATGGGAGTATTACTCATGATTCACACTCACACAAACAGTAAAGCTTATGTCTCTATTTCGTGACCTCAAAAGAATATATCGCGATGGCGGAAAACTCGTATGGAGAAATCCATTTGTTTCTTTTGCATCTGTCCTTGTTATATCACTCTCGCTATTTCTTATCTCTTTTGTTCTCGTTTTTTATGGGGTTCTTGATACTTCGCTCGCAAAAATAGAACAACGAGTTGATGTGAAATTTTACCTTCTCCCTGACACCCCAGAGCCGGAAATGAATAAATTCATATCCCAGCTTAAAACAATGGATGGAGTTGAGAAAGTACAAGTTGTCTCAAAAGAAGATGCCTTGGAAAATTTCCTTAAGCGTTACAACGAGGATCAACTCATTCGTCGTTCTATTGATGAGCTTGGGGAAAATCCGCTCGGACCTTCTGTGAGTGTTCGTGCGAAGGATCCACAGCTCTATAAGAAGATTATTGAGGAGGTACGAAAGGTGATTGTTCCAGATTTTCCTTATATTGATCATGTAAACTACCAAGATAACGCATACATTATTCAGCGACTTAACTTATTCTCTTCTATAGCAAGGAAGGTTTCGTATGTACTTATCGCATTCTTTTCTGCACTCGCGGTGTTTATCGTCCTTATCTTTATGAGTATCGTTATCTATAGCGCGAAGACAGAGATTTGGGTGAAGCGTCTTATTGGAGCAGAAAATCGTTATATTAGCGGACCATTCGCAGTTGCAGGTATTATCTATGGGATTATTTCATCAGTCGTAGTCATGGCGATTTTCCTTCCTACAATATCGCGAGTTGGAAAACTTACAGAAACTTTTTTTGGACCAACAAATCCAGCAAACTATGTTCATAGCAACATAATTCCGTTATCAATATTTATTCTTTCTGTAGGGGTAATGCTTGGGTATCTTGCGAGTATGTTGGTGGTGAGGAGATATTTAAGAAAGTAATAGAAAACGAGGATAACCCTTCTCTTTTCATGGTTATTAGTGTATATTTTATGTATGAAATGTAAACTACCCTGGGGCAAGACCCCAGGGCGTTTTTATGTGGTAGGAGATATAGGAAAGAGTCGAAGTTGAGAAATACGATTTTCTTCTTCGTTGTGGGAAAGTCCTTGTCGTTGTATGTAATGAA
>JALVJP010000038.1 GCA_027028225.1 Candidatus Parcubacteria bacterium | reverse complement strand
GTTGGGGAGTCTTAAGACAGAAGTGAAAAATCTCACAGGACAAGTTCATGAACTTAACCACAAAATTGCATTTGATAACAAACTCGTTCAATCTGCAAAGAATCCAAACCCTCACCTCTCAAAGGAAACGGTGATAAAGGGTCTTCTCGTTGGAGGTCTTGGAGCGTTAGGTGCGGGACCTTTCGCAGGTGTTGGTGCAAACTTAATAATGGGGGCAGTTACAGGAGGTGTTGCAGGAAAACTTATTAACGGTATTAGGAAGAGAACAGGTTCTGTTAAGCTCTTTGGGAAGAAGAGACATATCGTCGATAGACGCTCTGATTATAATGCTGTTGCAAGAGCATCAAGGGATCCAGCAAAAGCTACAAAAGAGGCAACAAAAGATGAGAAAATTGAAAAGCTTGAGAAGAAGAATAAGGAGCTGGAAAAAAAGTTGAAGGAAGCAAAAGGGGAAGAGTAGAGTTGTATATGTTTGATTGATAATTCAAAAGAGATGGATAAACACCATCTCTTTTAAATCGATACTTTTAGTTTGAAGAAACCGTTTCTTTTTGTTCTGCATGCTTTTTGATAATAGAGAATATACGTTTTCTCACCTCATCTATAATTCTTTCAATCTCAGCATCAGAACGATCTCTTAGAGCGAGAATAATATCTTGTTCTGCAATCTCTTGCGGATAGAGTTCGAGGAGAGCAAGGAGTGTTGCGAGTTGAATTTTTCCAGATTCCTCTTCTTCAAAAGCATATTTCTTTTCTAAATCGGTAATTGTTTTTTGGTATTCTCCATCCATTATAAATTCTTGTTTCTCTTTATCTAATTTCTTGAATGCTTCTGCGAGAGTATCCATAAAATCGTCTTCTGTGATTTCTTTTTGTTCACTTTGTTGAGAGTGGTATTGAGAAATACTATCGACAAGTTTTTGTGTTTGGTCATCTTCCATAGGTATCATCTATACTTATTAAGTCTTAATAAAATCCTACTCATTTTAGCAGAATATAGTATATTTTGTAGAGGTATGATTGATACTCTTATCAAAAGAAAAATACAGGAACTTCCCGCAAACACACGCTATGCAATCGAGCATTTTGATTGGATTCCTCGGGTGAGAAAGATTGCGGAGAAATACCATCTCCAACTTAGCGATGTGGATGTTCTCCATAGGGAAATTCTCCTCTCTATTCTCGGACTCATTTCTCCTGAAGAGTTCTATACAAGTCTTAGTAAGCTCCCCATTCCAGAAGAAGAACTCCCCTCCCTTCTCAAGGATATCCAACAGGAGATCGCAATTCCACTCCAGAAGATGGAATTCTCAGAAGAAGTATTGAGGAAGGTGAGAGAGGAGAAGGCAAAAAAGGAAATGGAAGAAAAACTATCTCACGAAGAAGTGAAAGATTCTCTGAGAGGTGAGGGGATTGTGCTTGTGGATGAGGGAGAGGATTTTCCACCAATATCTGATGGAGAGAGTCGTTTATCGCAAGAGCAAGACGAAAAAGATATTAGCGAGGAATTTTCTCAGAGCGAAGAGGAAAAAATTCGAGAAGCAGAGAAGCTATTAGAAGAAGAGCGAGAACAACCTAAAGAAGGACAGAACCTACCTTCAAGAGAGGAGCCGGAGGGTGATGACTATCGCGGAGTTACACTCCATCGCGTTCCTACAGTGGGTATTTCTACTGGGAAGAAATTAAGTATTGAATCACATAAAGCATTTTCTCCTCAAAAAATTACTCTTTCTTCTAGAAAGGGAAATAGTTTTTTGAGACATATAGGAGCTGTTTAGAAGAGAGAAGCGAATGCTTTTCTCTTTTCTTTTTCTCCTGTATACTATCAAATATGAAGCGTAAGACTATGATTGCGTTGGCTACATTAGTGTTTTTAGGTGTATATTTTCCTGTTTTTGCTGATAGCCCAACTATAAACTCTCTCGAGTTAGTGTATTCTGATAAAACTAACCAGGAACATACTTTTGTTGTCCACGGGGAAAATCTTTCAAAAGAGGAAAATGGAACTAAAGTTCCAAATTTTAAATTTTATCTCACGTATTCTGATTTAGATAAAACCCCTGGTGGGTGTGATGCATCAAAAGCGCACGGGCTTAGGACGGTTGGAGATGTGACACCTGCCGGAGTCGGTTTTAAGGTCATGATAAGTTTAGAGAGGAGGAGATGGAGAATATGTTTCTTTGACCTTAACAATAAGCTCATTTATTCTGAGCTCCATGTGGGAAATATGTCCGATAAGTGCATAGATTCTTTAAAGAAAGATGGAAAAGTTAAGTTTCTCCGTAAACAGAAACAAATACATGCGGACAATATCTTATCAATAGATACGAGAGAGTGTAAAGGGAACACGCTGTCTGTGGTATTTCACGGACGAAAAGTAGGGTTTAATCTTCTTAGTTTTATAACTCTTGGGTTAGATGATCTTATAACGATTATAGTGAGTAATTTTCAAGATGTTGCAATCAAACTCATAAATTCATATGAGGGAGAGACAGTTAAGTCTATCGAGTTTATTCCAAATGAGGATACTACGAAAGTATATCTCGTGACGAATGAAGATTCCTGTTACTCTAATATGAGCGGGCCAGACTGTTACATATCTACGAAGATTACTATTGATGGGGTTGAAGGGTTCAATTCTGTGGAGAGTCTCGCTAGAATAGCTAAAAATATGGCTGCCACAAAATCGACGAAAGTGAGAGAGGAGTGGAGGTTGAAAGCATTTGACAAAGCAACGATTCTTGCAGAATGTGATGGAAATGCATGTAGTGGAGAAAATTGGGAACTTGTTACGATCGAAGGAGCAAGACATAACTACGCGAATTTGATTAATAAGGAACCAGTTGATGTAATGACTCCAAAATACGATACGACGAGCAAGTGTTATCGTTCCGACTTAAATGACGGTGAGGGTGGGTATGACCCTAACTGCTATGAATTTCTCGCTCCTATCGATTTTGAAGATGTGAATAATGGAAATCTAAAAGGGGTAAAATCAGAAGACGGTCATACTTGGATTGAAAATATTCGTGATTTTCATTTTGGAGACTATGTAAACTTCCTCTTCCGTATCGCAATTTCCGCCCTCGTCATTATCTCTGTTGTTATGGTTATGGTGGCAGGTGTTGAGTACATGACAGTGGAATCACTCTTTGGAAAGAACCAAGCAAAACAACGAATTAAGAATGCGCTTGGAGGATTGATTCTTGCATTATCATCATATACGATTCTCCATACTCTCAACCCAAAGCTTCTTGATATCGGAGCGTTGGATAATATGGAAACTGTAAGTATTGAAGAACAAGGAGATGATTCGGCTGTACCTCAAAGTTCATCAAATAAAACAGCTAATCACCCAAAATATAATTACAGTGGAGATTGGCCGCCAGCAAATGAGAATTTTAAGACAATAAGAAAAGGAGATAAAACTTCGTTGGAAACTATTATCTCAGGTGTATATGTAAAGAACAGGGAATGTAATCATGTTGCTGATAGAGGCTGTACTTCACTATACTTTGATCAAAATTCATATGCGAAAGTAGTGAATGGATTAAAAAAGTTGAAACAAGATTCCGGAGCAAATAAAATTATTATTACTGGTGGTTCCGAATATTGGCTTCATAAGACACATGGACCAAAGGCTGCGATACTAGATATACGTTCATCGAATGATGGGGGTAACGATGGGAAAGCATTGAGTCGATTTCTTGCGGGGACGGATGCGTACCCTGGTCAATGTTATGACCGTAGAGGGATAGCGAACTATATAGATGTTGCTTTAGATGAAAATGGTGATAATGGTGAATATCTTTGTGATCCAAAGCATAAACGATATCCTCCACCTCAGGTTGTCGTAAATGCAAGGAAAGGTGGAGTAAAGAAAAAAACAGGGACGAGTGTTACAAAAAGGAGTTGTTGTTGGAATAAGACACCTCACTGGCACATCACATTTAAATAATTTCTTAATTCTGTTATACTAACAAGCGTTATGACACAAGACGAAAAAAACACATCTCTCAGCATTGATGAGATTATCGAACAGATGTTCGACTTTTCAGGATATTCAGAAGAAGAGAAGCAGAAGCTCATTGATGAGGCGTCTGATCTTATTCTCGAATCCGCACTTATTCGCGCACTTGATGAAGCAGGAGAAACAACACAGCAAGCATTTGACGAGCTCATGGAAAAGAACCCAAGTCCAGAAGAGTTATCAAACTTCATTAGTCAGTATCTTCCTGATTTTGATAACTACCTCGCGGAGGAGCTTATGAATTTTCATAAAGCAGGATTAGAAGGAGCTGATCCTAAAGAAACTTCCGATACCTCAGATGCTTCTGAAACAGATCAGGAATAGGTGGTATAAGCAAAAAAGAAGCGTGAGCTTCTTTTTTCTATGCCAGAAGTAAGTTCCGGAAGAATCGATATTTGTTTGTATTAAATTTCATAAGGTATTCATAGGTTGTATAAGAACACCACAACTAACCTCTTCAAAACACCAGAATATCAGAACACCAGAATCAAATATACCAAAACACCAGAACACCATAACTTGAACACAACACAATAATACAAAAGTCTATACCCTATTTCACGATCGTGATTTAGGGTATTGCTTTTTATTTATGTATAGTATGTGGTAATATGTGTTTACCATGGATGCTCCGAGGATATTGAAAATACTTGCCCTTCTTCTTACAACTCGTTCAGGCTCTAAAATTATTCACGCTGCGATTGGTGGAGATTATTCGAGTCGACAGGTGAGTAAATCACTCTACTCTCTCAAAAAGAGAGGACTTGCTAAATACCATAATGGGAAGTGGGTTATCACTAGAGAAGGGAGAAAGTATTACCGAGAGAAGAGGTGGAATCTCTATCGATATTTTCACCTCAATGATTCTTACAATAAGAAAGGGAAGAGTATGATGCTCGTTATTTTTGACATTCCTGAGAGAGAACGTTCGAAAAGAGATTGGCTTCGTTCTCAGCTTAAGTTGTTCGGATTCAAGCAGATTCAAAAGAGTGTATGGTTTGGACCACGAAATTTGCCGAAAGATTTTTTCGCGTATCTAAAAGAATTGGGAATTAAGGAGTACATCAAAATGTTTAAGACGAGTGGAAAATTATGATGATTCTGTAGGTAAGTTATACTGATTCTATATTCAGAGTGTTTATATGTGAAAAATATTTTTGGAAGTAAGTTGTGTAGAATCTCTCTCGTTGACTTTAATGAACTATTCTGAGTTTGTGCTTAAGGTATTTTATATGTAATAGAATCTCTAAAATAAATCTAGAATAGGTATAATGGTAAATATGTGGGTCTCTTTTCAACTATTTCCCCCTCAAAAGAACTCCAATTAGTATTCTCTTCTTCTCTCGTGAAAGC
>JALVJP010000037.1 GCA_027028225.1 Candidatus Parcubacteria bacterium | reverse complement strand
CTACTCTGTCCTTTTCCTTTCTACCATCAACATGCTCCCAGCCTAGCTTCTTCAGTTCTTCAACGATCTTCCTTTCCACCGTGCTCGCTTCGATTAGCATTTTTGCCACCACGATTCTTTTTCCTTTTCATTTTCGATCTAATCCAGGCCAAAAAGAGTACCAAAACTTCTCTAATCGAATTTGAGATTATTGGTCGCCCGAAAGCAGTATACGTTATAAATTCTATGGAAAAGGCTGCAGTAGACAGCAAGGCTACGCTAAAAGAGAAATTATACTGATTTACAAGCTGCGAGAAATAGTTGTTCTGCTGTATTAAGTTATTCTGGATCATGTTAACTTGTTTGTAAAGCGCATTAACTTCAATACTAAGCTGCGTAATATCTGTCCTTATGAGGTTTACGTCATACTTTGTAACTTTTTCAGTGACAAGCCTGTAATATTCTTTATTAAGCTCCTCGAATTGTGAGCGCCAAAAATCTCTTTCAGCTCTTAGTTTATTGAGTTCCGTTTCGAGGCTTTTAATAGTTGGTAAATATTTTTGTTCAGCAGCTTTGTAACCTTCATTGTAACAATTTCCGTATAGCTGGGTTTGAATCATCGAAGCGATTGAAAAAAGAACTGGAATAATTGCCGCTAGAACTATTATTGTGATCAACGCTTGGAGTGGGTCACCCCTCATGCTATTCTCACCCTTACGTTCCCACTCAGTAATATATCCATTAAGGCCCTCTTTATACGTTCAAGCTTCTCCTTCTCTTTGCGCCCAATTTCAAGCTTCCTGTCAACAGAAAGCAAGATTTGTGCTATTTTCTTCTGTTCCTCCAGGGGTGGGAGAGGAATCTTTATCCGTGAGAAGGTGCTTTTACTGATTATAGGTACGGCAGGTTCTCCTGCAAGGGCTCTTATACGCGGTTTATACTTCTGAAGTATTCCCCAAAGAAATATAGGATTCACTTTTGCTAGATCGGGTATTATAGCATTAATCTGTTGATTTGTCACAGCCTCTTTTGTCGTTACAGCAACCTTCCCTATGGATGAACCTATGCATACAACAAGGACACTATTTTTGGGTAGAATGCCCACATATTTAGCACCAACGGCGGAAACCATCCTCTCGGTTTTTCTTACAAAAATCGATGACTCGGAAATATCTCCAGGCGTTATAAACTGAAATGTGGGTGGGCACCAATAAGTAGCATTTTTAGTGGGCGGAGTTTTCCCCGTATATATTTCTCCAATGTCTTCTAGCCTTACAACCTCCCACTCTTTTGGTATCCTCCCTATTTCCGTATCCTTGAACTCTGCATGCCCGATTCCTTCAGTAAGTAGCTTGTTCATCAGCGCTTGCTTTACGCGCTCGGTTTTCTCGATAATCTTGTCAGTGAGCTCTATGGCTTTGTCAATAGTAGAAAGGATGCGAGCGATTGCTTTTTGCTCTTCTAGGGGTGGGAGAGAAATTCTAGTATTTCCAAGAAGAGTTTGATTAATAGACGCTTGATTAACTGCTCGTTGTGCTAGGCGTTCAAAATAGCGCCTGAGCCGCAGATACTTTAGTAGGTACAGCAAGAAATGAGGAAAAATAACTTGTCTGTTTGGTCGTAGAAGTAATAGGTTCATCCCGTGTATAAGAAGCGGCGGTTCGCCCTCATAAAGTGCTGTTTTCCCTATCTGATCGATGCTGTTGATGTGGCTAAATAGAATATCACCTGGTTTTATTCGATATTCCTCAAGCACTTTTGGATCAATATTGTCGA
>JALVJP010000036.1 GCA_027028225.1 Candidatus Parcubacteria bacterium | reverse complement strand
GTATGCGGGACCTCGTTCCAAAATCATGGGAACGCATCGAGAAACTCGCGGAAGGAGAGGATCAGCTTCGTGGAATTCCTACAGGATACCAAGCTCTAGATGACATACTCTCAGGATTCCAACCCTCAGACCTCATCATCCTCGCAGCACGCCCTTCTACCGGTAAGACTGCACTCTCTCTCGATGTTGCACGAAAAATTGCAGTGGAACAAAGTAAACCTGTTGCGTTCTTCTCTCTTGAAATGAGTGCAGAACAACTCACTGACAGAATGCTCTCCGCAGAAGCGCAGGTGGATGCATGGAGAATTCGTACTGGGCGTGGACTCACCGATGACGACTTCTCACGCATTTCACAAGCAATGGAGACACTCTCTCATGCTCCAATTTACATCGATGACACACCAGGAAATAATATTCTTGCAATGAAAGCAACTGCCCGCCGTCTCAAAGCGGAACACGGATTGGATATTATCTTTGTAGACTATCTTCAGTTAATGAACCCAACAAAGAACTACGATTCGATGGTGAATCAAGTAACAGAAATTTCTCGCTCCCTTAAATCACTCGCGAGAGAACTTAATGTTCCGGTTGTTGCACTCTCTCAGCTCTCTCGTGCGGTAGAATCACGAGGAGGAAAACCGAGACTCTCAGATCTTCGCGATTCTGGATCGATTGAGCAAGATGCCGATGTTGTGATGTTCCTTCACCGCGAACGAACAGAAGATGGTGTCGGTCGCTCTCAGATGGTAGATGTTCTTATCGAGAAGCATCGTAATGGGGCGGTTGGACATACCCAACTCTTCTTTGATAGCGCCCGCACAACCTTCCTTGAGGTTGATAAGAAACACGCGGTCTATGAAGAAGGTGGATTTGATCAAGAATTCTAAAATGTATGGACGGAGAAACAAATATTGAAAAATTAAGAGAACTCTTTGAACAGTTCCCAGGTATAGGAAGAAGGCAAGCAAAACGCTTCGTCTATTTTCTCATTCGTAGGGATACTCACTACATTCAAACACTTATCGATGAGATTGCGAAGGTGAAGAGCGAGGTAACACAATGTTCGCAATGTCTACGTTACTACCCAAAGTCGAATGGAGAAAATGGAGTATGTCGATTTTGTGAACAGAAAGATGGTTCTATGCTTATGCTTATTGAGAAAGAGAGTGATTTAGAAAATGTAGAAAAGATGAAGCTCTACGAAGGAAAATATTTTGTTCTCAATAATCTTTCTCCTCACGAGCGGGAAGAGTATCGCTCACTAAAAAAACGTATTCAATATGGAATTAAACACGAAGGGTTGAAGGAGCTCATCTTTGGATTCTCAGTCAAACCAGAACTTGAACACGAACAGTTGAGAATACAATCTTTCCTCAAACGTGAGTTTCCAGAGATACGTATCACAGCTCTCGGGCGCGGACTCTCAAGTGGAATTGAGTTGGAATACTCTGATAGTGAAACCCTTAAATATGCACTCACATCACGAATTGAGTTGAAGAAAAAGGAAGACGAATAGTCTTCCTTTTTCTTTAATCAGACGTCTAGTACGTAAGCTAGGACCTTTTATCTTTATCTAAAGCTACCTCCTTATCTTTAAGATATTTCATATGAAATAGGGGTATCATTTCAAAAATGAAGAACTAAACTACAGTTTTTATTATTTCGTTAACACCTTCTATTAATTTTTCAATCTCATCTTTACTTAAAGAATCATCTTTTTTATGACTACATTTATTTCTTAAATCCGCTAAATAAGTAATA
>JALVJP010000035.1 GCA_027028225.1 Candidatus Parcubacteria bacterium | reverse complement strand
GATATGGAAGAGCGGGAGAAAGTAGCCTGCAAAGCCTTTTGCGAAGAGCGCGATTGAAACAACATAGCTCAACCACATAAGCACCGAGAGGGTACCTGAAAAGGTATTCTTTCCAAATGCACGAAAGATAAAAGCCATCGGACCTTCGTTTGAAATAATTTTTCCTCCAAGAATCGCGTAAGAATAGGCAACCGCAAATGCATAGACCCCGGAAAGAAGAAACGCAAAAGGCAACCACTTTCCCGCGATACGAACCCCTAACCCAAAAATAGAAAAAATACTTGCACCAATCATCGTTCCAATCGAAATTGACATCGCCTCTAAGAGATTAAGTTTTTTTCTTCCTTCCATTGTAAAGTTATTGTAATAAAAAACTAAAAAATAGAAACAGTAAAAATGATGCACACAAAAAAATGTACTTCCAATGTCCGCTTTTTAAGTACATTACCTTAACTTTGTGCTTGGGGGCAGACTCGAACTGCCGACACCTGGTTCTTCAGACCAGTGCTCTAACCACCTGAGCTACCCAAGCAATACGCAAGCGCATTTTACACTATTCTGAATTTAATTCAAATATCTTTTTAAGGAATTTAATATCTTGGAACATATGTGCAGGTTTCTCTACTACATCAGAAGTTCTTTCAATAGTATCTTTTACTGAATGATATGTCTCAATTGCTTTTTTCGCATACGGTCGAGCTGCGTACACCGCCCCTGCGGTAATTGCGATAATAATCACCCAATACACAAGCTTCAATACAAATGTCCTTCTCATATACCTCCGTATCACATCAATCTCTTTTCTGTTTTCTTCAACAATGCGAAGTACCTCTTCAAGTTTTTTATCAATATCCACTTTTTTTTCTTCTTTTCCCATAAAAATTATACTAGTGCCCCCACCAGGACTTGAACCTGAATCTGCTCCTTAGGAGGGAGCTGTTCTATCCGGTTAAACTATAGGGGCTAAAAACAAGGAGTAAAACACCCCTTGTTTCTCTATATTACTTAAAACAAATTTTCATTCAATAGGAAAAACATCTTATGTAAATCTCTTCATGATACTTGCCTCAACCTCTTCCCTTGGTTTTCCATACTTATAGTAGGAAATTTCCTTTATTTTCTCCCCAACCTCTTTCGGATACTGTTTCGCAAAAAAATCGAGAGGAAGTGTAGCAATATTGAACGGCTTCAATGGTTTTCCGTGCCCAATAAGCTGGAGGTATGCATTCCTGTTTGGGATATTCATAATATCATCGGAATTGAATATTGGGAGGAATTTCTTTTCTACATACTGCGCATCTTCAAAGGAAATACGGAAACTCGACATAGAACCTACGTTACCGAACACCGCATCCTTAATTCCCTCATCAAGCTGTGCGATAAACTGATGAGCAATGTTAAGGCTCAATTTATACTTTCGTGCCTCAGAAAGAATCTGAGAAATTGAGTCTGTCGAAACATTCTGGAACTCGTCGATATAGAGATAAAATGGTGCAAGTTCTGCTTTTCCAAGCGTATCTACACGAGAGAGCGCAGCCATTAAAATTTTTCCTACGAGGATGAGACCAATAAGGTTTGCATTAATCTCCCCAAGACGACCTTTTGAGAGATTTACAAGAAGTATCTTCCTTGTATCCATAATTTCTCGGAAATTAAAGGAAGATTCTTGTTGTGCAATAACCGGTCGCATAATTTCGTTTGACACAAAAACGTCAAATTTAGAGGTAATGTAAGGAACAAAGTTTTCAAGCCCCTGATCTCC
>JALVJP010000034.1 GCA_027028225.1 Candidatus Parcubacteria bacterium | reverse complement strand
ACTCCTCAAGGCGAGTGGAAGGGAAGTGGGGCTTCCTGATGGGTATATGGGGAACTCCGAGGTTGGACATATGACAATTGGAGCAGGGAGAGTTCTCAAACAATCACTCCTTCGGATTAACGACGCAATTGAAGATGGGAGTTTTTTCACAAACGAAGAGTTTCTCAAGGCGTTTCGCTATGCGAAAGAGCACCATTCGAGAGTTCACATGATGGGACTCCTCCAGAAAGAGGGAGTGCATGCACACTTCAACCACCTCATTACACTTCTTGAGATGGCAAAAGAGAATGGCTTCAGTGGCGATGATGTGTTTCTCCATGTCATTACCGACGGAAGAGATGCGAAAGAACAGAACGCCATTCACTACCTTCGCGATTTAGAGAAAGAGATTGCGCGTATTGGAGTAGGGAAAATAGTAACGCTCTCAGGGCGTTACTACGCGATGGATAGAAACAAGAAATGGGAAAGAACAGAAAAATACTACAACGCACTCTTTTGTCCTCAATCATCTCCTCGCTTTTCTTCAGTTGAAGAACACTTACTTTCTCTCTATAAGGATGCGTCTTTCTCTGATGAGTTTCTCATTCCTGTTGCTACACAGGATTTTGAGGGGATTCAAGAAGATGATGTCCTTATTAACTACAGCTTCCGGAAAGATCGAGAGCGGCAGATAAGTCACGCGGTAGAGGATGAGGAGTTTCCTTATTTTTCACGTTGTGGAAGTCGTGTCTACTATGTTGCAATGACAGAATACTATAAAGGTCTTAAACATGTTGCCTATCCGGATCTCGAAGTAAGAGATACGCTCGGAGAAGTGCTCGCTAATCTCGGAAAGGCACAACTCCGTATCGCTGAAACAGAGAAGTACGCTCATGTAACATTCTTCTTTGATGGGGGGAGGGAGGTAGATCTTCCTAGGGAGAAGAAGATTATCATCCCATCTCCTGATGTCCCTACCTATGATTTAAAACCGGAAATGTCTTCTAAGGAAATTACCGAGACACTCATTCAGGAAATAGAAGCAGAGAACCATGATTTTATTCTCTGTAACTTTGCGAATGCGGATATGGTAGGACATACAGGGGAGGTTGACGCCATTCTCAAGGCAGTTGAAGCAGTAGATATTGCGCTTTCAAAAATTGTTCCTGTTGCATTAAAACAGGGATACATCGTCATTCTCACAGGAGATCACGGAAATGCGGAACATAAGCATGGGAAAGAGATAACGAGTCATACAAAGAATCCCGTTCCCACAACAGTTATTGGACTTTCAAGTGGGACGAAGTTGAAAGAGGGACTTGGATTGAAGAATCTCGCCAGCACCATCCTCTCACTTATGAAGTTACCTGTACCAGATGTATACGAAGAGGGAATTATAGAGGGTGGGTGGTAGTATTTAAATTCGTCTTTACCTAAAAGAAAAAACCGCTATGCGGTTTTTTCTTCTTCTGTTTTTGTAAATGAAAGGGTAAGTTTTTGATTCTTTGGATCGAAGTTTGTAATAGTAAAAGAATAGGATTGTCCAAGTTTAAGTTTTTCTTTCAGATCTCGCTCTGATTCAAACTCTGAGATGTGTACAAGTCCAGCTACACCTTCTTCAATAGATACAAGTGCTCCGTGTTTATTATGCTTTATTACTACACCTTCTACACTCTGTCCTACTTTATACTTTCCTTCCACTTTCTTCCATGGGTTTTCAGTGAGAGCTTTAATGGAGAAAGAAATCTTTCCTTCTTGTACATCAATAATTTTTGCTTTTACC
>JALVJP010000033.1 GCA_027028225.1 Candidatus Parcubacteria bacterium | reverse complement strand
TCTTTTGCGGGAGTGTCAGGGTGGACCATAATGTTCACCGACTGCCCCTGATCAATAAAGAATTGGCGTTCTGCTGCTTGTTTGATAACCGCCATCTGATCAATTTCAGCAAATGTTTTAAATACTTCTTTCTCGTGGTCAGTGAGGAAATCGAGATGCTGAACAGATCCGTCGTGCACCTTAATGGAGGTCCATACATCTTTTGTATTCTGCCCTTTTTCTTCGAGCAACTTCACAAGGAATGGATTCTTAATCGTCGTTTTAATTTTTGCGATATCTTTTACATAACTATTCGACCAAATTGGCTCGATACTTTGAGAAACTTGCCCAAGAATGAAGGCACTTGAAGTCGTAGGAGCAACTGCCATAAGCGTTGCGTTTCTCCTTCCGTATCCTTTCAATACTTCTGGTTCCCCGTAGCGTTCTGCCATCTCCTTCGAAGCGTTATACGCACGTTCTTTAATGGTGCTAAAAATCTCGTAGTTATACTTGGATGCTTCAGCAGAATCAAATGGAATCGATTTCGACTGAAGGAATGAGTGCCACCCAAGCGCTCCAAGCCCAATAGCGCGGTTCTCCTTTGCAAAACGATACGCTTTTTCCATAAAGAGAAATACGCGTCGTTCTTCGAGTGTTTCCCCATCGCGATACTTCTCGAGCTTCTGGATAAAATCTTCCATCACCGCATCAAGGAAATAGGTGAGTGTCTCCACAGCGTCTGTATCCTTCCACTCATCATACTTTGCGAGGTTAATAGAAGAAAGACAACATACAAATGACCAATCTTCATTAGAGGGGAGCATAATTTCTGTACAAAGATTGCTCGCTTTGATTTTAAGCTTCTTATCCTTATACACATCGACCGTGTTACGATTCGCGTTATCAACAAAGATGATGTAAGGGTAACCAAGCTCTGTTCGTCGCTGGATAACTTTCGCCCAAATTGCACGCTTCTCTGCATCTCCGTCAATCATCTCTTGCATCCATTTGTCGGTTACCGTTACCCCATGAGTAAGCTCTTGGATAGGATCCCCTTCTGTTCCAATTTTGAGAAACTCTTCAATATCAGGGTGTTCTATAGGGAGGTAGGGAGCAAAACGCCCTCGCCGAACAGATCCTTGCGATACCACATCCACCATCTTTTCAAAAAGTTGCATAAAATGAACAGCCCCCGAAGAGTGCCCATTATTTTTTATCGGAGCTCCACGATGACGAAGGTGGCCAAAGAAACCGGAGGTTCCCCCACCCATCTTTGACATCATTCCTACCTCCGCCTGAGTATAGAGAATAGACCCCATATTATCCTCAATGCTTGAACCGAAACAGGAGATAGGGAGACCTCTCCTCTTTCCAAAATTTGACCACACCGGAGACGCGAGCGAAAAGAAGCCTCGCGACATATAGTCGTAGAACTTATCCGCAAATCCATCTACCTTAAGAAACTTCTCTGCAGTATCTGCAATTTCTCGTATTCGCTCTTCCGGTGTTACCCCTTCTTCGAGATATCCCGCAGCGAGAAATTTTCTACTTTCTTCTGTTAACCATTCCATAGTAAATAATCGTTTTGAACATTAGTTATATCTAAATTTCGTTAGAAGAGATCATCTCCTGTAATACTCTTCGCTCGTTTGTTGTAATTGATAGAACGCTTTACAAAGAAATCTCCATGCTTCGTTCCAATAATCTCATCATCAAACCATTCTGTTTCTTCGAGGAGTTTTTCGTCAGTCTCGAAGAGTGGTTTCATCCCAATACTCTTGAGGGAGTTGTTGAG
>JALVJP010000032.1 GCA_027028225.1 Candidatus Parcubacteria bacterium | reverse complement strand
ATAGTTGGGGTTCTCACCGGTGTGGTAGGCGGACTTTTTGGAATTGGGGCAGGGGTTCTTATGATTCCGATTTTTATGCATCTCTTTCATCTTAAAAAGGATTACGCACGAGCACTTAGCCTCGCAATTCTCACGCCACCAGTAAGTATTGGAGCATTTGTGAAGTATGTTTCTGAAGGAATGGTAGATATCTCGCTTTCACTTATTCTTTTTCTTGCATATTTTCTCTCAAACTATTTTGGATCTGTACTTGGAACAAAGGTAAAGAGTTTTTCGTTTCGTCGCGTATACGCAATTACTCTATTTCTCCTCGGGGTATCATATCTTTTATAACACCCTTTTTTTGCAGGAAATTGATTTTTCCCTATCATAAAGATGTATGACATCAAAAGAAGTACGAAATGCATTTCTTCGTTTTTTCGAGAAGCGTAACCATGTGATTCTTCCTTCATTTCCGCTTATTCCACAGCAGGAGGCGGGGGAGACGAATGCGACGCTTTTCAATACAGCGGGAATGCAGCCACTCATTCCTTACTTACTTGGAAAAGAACATCCAAAAGGAAAACGTCTCGCGAGTTCTCAAAAATGTATTCGCACCATTGATATTGATGAGGTGGGGGATAATACCCACGCGAGCTTTTTCGAGATGCTTGGAAATTGGTCCCTTGGAGATTATTTCAAAGAAGAGTCTATTCAATGGTCTTGGGGATTCCTCACGAGTAAAGATGAAGGTCTTGGTCTCAATCCAAAGAGAATTTATGTAACTATTTTCTCTGGAGGTGAGATTGACGGAGCACAACTTGAACGGGATGAGGAATCGTATCGTATTTGGTCTCGCATTTTTCAGTCACACGGACTTAATCCAGAACAACGAATTTTTGAAAAACTGAAAGATAATTGGTGGTCTGCGGGAGATAACTCTCCGAGTGGGACGACGACAGAGATTTTTTATGATCTCACCGGAGAACTTACAGAAGGTCTCACACAGGATGAGTTTCTCACTTTTGAGGATGAGCAGAAGCTCGTAGAGGTGTGGAATAATGTCTTTATGGAGTCTGTGAAGGAGAATGGAAAGGTGATTGGTGAGCTTCCTTCAAAAAATGTAGATACAGGTGCGGGACTCGAACGTATTCTTGCGGTTATTCAAGGTGTTCCTTCTATTTTCGATACTGACCTCTTCCTTCCACTCATTCAACTTATTCGAGAGGAGAGCGATACAATTAGCGAACGATCTGCACGCATTATTGCAGATCATATGAAAACTTCATTCTTTATCTTCTCAGAAGGAGTTAAGCCATCAAACACGAAACAAGGGTATGTGCTTCGCCGTCTTTTGAGAAAGTCATTTCGAGAAATGCTTCGTGCAGGAATTACAGAGACACTCATTTCAAAGCTCTTTGAGGCGACAAAAGAGATTTACGATGGGGTATATGAACTTGACGGAGAAGGAATTGCAACACTCCCACTTATCCAGAAGGAGTGGGAGAAGTATGTTGCTATTCTTGAAAAAGGGGAGAAGAGAATGAAAGCGTATAAAGATAAAGGGAAGACACTTACAGGCTCAGATTTTGCTTACCTTGAGCAGACTGAAGGGTTACCGCTTGAAATTGCACTTGAGCTCGCAGAGCGTGTCGAGCTTCCTATTACAGAAGGGTATCGCGAGGAGTATGAGAAGGCGAAAGAGGAGCATAGGACAAAATCAAAGACGGCGGGAGCAGGTCTCTTTAAGGGAGGGCTTGCTGGTGATACTCCGAAAATTCGCGCACTCCATACTGCAACACACCTTATGCTTGCTGGGTTGAGAAAAGAGCTAGGAG
>JALVJP010000031.1:12687-15802 GCA_027028225.1 Candidatus Parcubacteria bacterium | reverse complement strand
CTTTCCCATAGAGGAATAATAGCATAAAAAAGCAGGGGGGCGAGGCGATTTCATCGCCTCGCCCCCTCTTTTCCTATTTTACAACCCTCTCGTCCCTCTCCCTCGATGGAAAGAGGTCTACAATTCTCAAACGCAGCTCATGTCGCCCACGAAACACAGAATATTCTAATTGTGCAACAAGATCATACTCACCACCTTTATAAATCTCGGAAAACGACTCTCTCGTATGGAAAAATGCAATACCTCTTATTCTCTTCCCTAAACTATTACGAAATGCAAGTTCAAAGTGATTTTTCTCCTTTCCAAACTCCCCTGCATAGTCAATTCGTACCCCTTTTATAAGGAAAAGTGGTTTTTCATTCCCTACACCAAAAGGAGCAAGTTTCCTTAATGCTTCATACAACTCTTGTTGTATCTCATCGACAACTAACTCCATATCGAGAGGAATAGTAAGCTCTTCATCTTGATGTGAATCGTTCCACTCCCTCGCGAGCCTCTTAATTTCTCTCTCAAAAGCAGGAAGAGCTTCCTTTTTACAGGAAAATCCTCCTGCCTCACGATGTCCTCCAAACTCACACGATGAAGGGAAAGAGCCCTCTTCAAGAAAGTACGTAAGTGGAATCGTCGAGGAACGAACGGACCCTTTTATTCGATTTTCCTCACCTCCCCAAATAAATGTAGGGAGGGCAAAAGTATTCACAAGTTTTGATGCGATAAGCCCAAGAATTCCCGGAGACCAATACTCTTTCCCTAGAAAGAGAATTCCATCTATAGATTCTCCATCCAACATACCAAGTGCTTCTTTCTCAAAAGTACGCACCTGTTCTTTCCTATCGCTATTGAGAGAATTCAACCATTCCACATAAATTTGAAGCTCATCGTTTGGATAGTCCTGGAATACGCGTAATGCTTCTTTTGCATGAGACATACGAGACGCTGCGTTAATACGAGGAGTAATTCCAAAGGTAATATCTTCTTCGGTAAAAAAATGAGGGTGAATACCTGCATCGAGTGCGAGAAGACGGAGACCTTCTCTCTTCCCTCGCTTCGTGAGAACTTCTCTCATTACGCGAAGTCCAAATTGTGCGAACGCACGATTCTCATCTCTAAGAGGAACCATATCGGAGAGTGTCGCAATCCCCACCATATCAAGGAGCCACTTCTCCCATCCATCGTTTATAGAGAATTCCTCTCGATATCGTTGGAGAAATGCTTGAATGAATTTGAAAATCACTCCCGTTCCGCAAAGCTCACGAAAAGGATACTCTTCATCATCTCGCTTTGGATCGAGAACTGCAAAAGCGTCGGGAAGAATATCTCTCTCCCCTTCTCGTTCAGGGAGGTGGTGGTCAGTAATAATGCAGTCAACATCGTGTTTACGGCAGAGCTTCACTGCTTCAAACGCACGAATTCCTACATCAATACTCACCACAAGTGTTACCCCTTCCCCAAGAAAACGCTCGATGATTTCAGGGTGCATTCCGTATCCTTCGTTATGTCTATGAGGAATATAAATCTCATAGTTCGTATGTCCAAGCTTCTTAAAAAATTCTGAGAGAATTACTGCTCCAGGAACCCCATCCGCATCATAATCAGAATAGATGAGAATTTTTTCATCTAAATCAACTGCCTTTCGTATGCGCTCTACCACCTTCTCCATATCTCGCATAAGAAACGGATTATGAATGTCTCCCCATTGTGGGTTAAGAAAACGCTCCGCATCCTCTCTCGTTTCTACTCCACGATTGAGAAGCAATTGTGCGGTAAAACGCCCATACTCTTTTACAAGTGGGTGTTGCGAATTAATCTGTTCGTAAATGCGGTAGCGTTTCATAGACCAAAAAGTATAGCAAGTATACATGGAAAAACGAGAAGATGAAAAGGCGGCGAGTGTGTATTCTACACACTCGCCGCCTTCTAAAAGCAAAACATTAATTTACTTAGAAAAATCAACTTTTACAGCTTCTCTTCTCCTTGTCATTCCCGTACCCGCTTACACGAGCACAGGCTCCAACGGGAATCCAGAGAGTGAGCACAGCGTTTGTTTACCTACATAACGTGGTACTACCCCTACTGGGGTGACACCACTTTTACTCTTTTATGCAAGATAATTAGTGAAAGTAAATGCGCACTCACTTTAAATTGCATATCGGAACTGAATGGCAAAAGTGGTGTCACCGACGAGGGTGGTGAGTTGAGAATGACCTCTCACACAAAAATGTAATTGTAAGTCCAGAAAAATAAGCTGTAATACTACTTCACCATACGAACGCTTCCCTTTCGTTTTTTAAACCTCACTCAACACATCAAAACCGTTCGCACTTCCCACAATAGCAAGCCCATCTACCTGCTGAGCGACTCCTTGATCTTTCATTTTCTTTGCTATTTGATGGATAGTTGCTCCGGACCCAACTGCATCATCAATAACAAGCACCTTCTTGAAGCTTCGTTTCTCAGAAACAACAAAAGTAGTATCTGCATTCTTAATACGATCCTCTATTTTTTTAAGCGTCTTTTGTGGAACAACTACTTCTGTCTGTATTTTTTTAAGATGTATTATTGAAAGAGGTAGTTTTAACTTTTTCTCAAGTTGAAACATAAATTGAATATCTCTTTTAACGGTAGGGGCGACAAAAGCAACTGCATCATACCCTTTTTCCTTTACGAATAAGCGTATTCTTTCTGAAGCGATATCTATAACATCGTCTATAATCTTTTTGTTTTGACTCTGTTTTGCATAAAGTAAAAGCTGTCCAAGTTTTGTTTTTCCGAAAATGTCTATTGAATAGAAATCAAGGTAATAGAGATGGTCGAGGGTGGTATCATTAAATGATTCTCGTATCTTAAAATCTGCATCAATTATTCCATTTTTCGAAAATGATTGATACCTTTTAAGCACTTCAATATACTCTTGAGCTTTTTTTTGAATATCAAAATTTCTTTTTTGACACCAGTAAATAAACCCTTTCACCCCATCATAACGAGACCCATCAGCATCAATAAAGAGAAAATTTTTATCAATAAACTTCTGTATTCTATCTTGTAGGGAAACATTCATCACTGGAATATCTTTCGTCAGTTCGTAATATACAAGTGGTGGTGTTCCGATTTTTCG